>DATBVH010000352.1:0-7455 GCA_036515395.1 Candidatus Angelobacter sp. | reverse complement strand
CTGGCCGCATCGTTTACATGGACATCACCAAGATCGACCTGATGATTGAAAAAGGCGACCTCTACAGCAATCCCGTATTGATGGAAGCTATGAAGAATGCGCGCAGTGGCGGCCGCCAGCTTCACCTTTGCGGGCTGCTTTCTGATGGCGGGGTGCATTCTCACCAGAACCATCTTTACGCGCTGTTACGCATGGCCAAACAAAGCGGCATGGATCGCACTTACGTTCACTGCTTTATGGATGGGCGCGACACCCTGCCCACCAACGGAGCTGTTTATCTCCAGCAATTGCAGCAGAAGATGCGCGACCTTGGCGGCAAAATTGCCAGCGTGAGCGGACGCTATTACGCCATGGATCGCGACAAAAAGTGGGACCGCGAACTGAAGGCTTTTGATGCCATGGTCGCCGGCAAAGCCGAAGGCGGCGAATTTGTTGACCCGGTGCAGGGCGTGAAAGATTCCTACAATCGAGACGTGACCGACGAGTTCATCATTCCCTTCACCTGCATTGACAATCGCGGAAACCCGGTGGCCACCATTCGCGATGACGATTCTGTCATCAACTTTAATTTCCGCGCCGACCGCGCTCGCCAGATCACACGCTGCCTTGCCCGTGAAAGCGGACTGACTGCGCAGGGCGGACGCGATTTGCCCGATGCTGAAGCGCTGGACGCCGCGATCCCGCGCAGCCGCGTCCCAAAAAACCTGAAATACATTTGCATGACGCAGTATGACAAGCAGTTCACGCTGCCCTTTGTGGTGCAGCCGGATTCACTCAAAAACATTCTGGCCAACGTAATGGCTGAACACAACCTGCGCAATCTGCGCGTGGCCGAAACCGAGAAGTATGCCCATGTGACCTACTTCTTTAATGGCGGCATTGAGAAACCTTTTCCCGGCGAAGACCGCGTTTTGGTCCCTTCACAGAAGGTCGCAACCTATGACCTCAAGCCGGAAATGTCCGCCCAGGGAATTGCCGATGCTGTCATCAAAGCCGCTAACGACTCTGCCTTTGACGTTGTGATTGTCAACTTCGCCAATGCCGATATGGTCGGACACTCGGGCAAGATTCCACCCACCGTGCAGGCTGTTGAAACGGTCGATCACTGCCTCGGCGAAATTTACAAAGCTGTCCGCGCGCGCGGCGGCGCCATGCTTATCACAGCCGACCACGGCAACGCCGAGCAGATGATTGATCCTGCCACCGGCGGCCCGCACACCGCGCACACGACTAATCCCGTACCGTTCATCGTGGTGAGCGAAGACGCACAGAGGCTGATGCTGCGCTCGGAAGGTTCATTGCAGGATATTTCTCCCACGGTGTTAGGGATGTTAGGTTTCGATCAACCAAAAGAGATGACGGGAAAAGATCTGCGAAAGGCGGTATTTAGTACTTAGTTTTTAGCTGCAAGATCGAAGCTGTATTGGCGACTCACCAATGTTCGGGACTTTTAAACAAGCTAAATACCAATTACTAAGCACTGGTTCCCATGAAAATTCTTATCGTCCACTATCACTCCTTCGAACTCTGGCACGCACCCTTGTGGATACGCGAACGCCTGCAACAGGATTTTTCCGGCCATACATTTATCCAGTTGCAGAATTATGACCGCGTGCCGGAGGAAATTGCCGATACCGATGTCTTCATCGGCTGGTCACTGCGGCCCGAGCAATTCGCCACCGCAAAAAAGCTTCGCTGGATCCATTCTCCCGCCGCCGCCGTGCACCAGCTCATGTATCCGGAGCTGGTCCAGAGCAACGTTGTTGTCACCAACTCAACGGGAATCCATGGTCCGGTCGTTGCTGAGCATGCGATTGCCGTTCTTCTGGCTCTTGCCAAGCGGCTACCTCAGGCAATGCAACACCAGGCAAAGCATGAGTGGTCACAGGACCAGCTCTGGCATGAGCATCCGCGCCCGCGTGAGGTAGCCGAGTCTACCGTGCTCGTTCTCGGCATGGGCAGCATTGGACGCGAGTTTGCGGCACGCGCTAAAGCGATGGGCATGAAAGTCCTGGCAGTCCGGGAAAATCCGGCCAAAGGGCTGGACGGCGCAGACGCGGTTTATGGTTCTGCTCAGATTAACGAAGTTCTGCCCCAGGCCGACTATGTTCTCCTCTGTACGCCGGTAACTCCAGCGACCACGGGAATCATGAATGCCGCGCGGCTTGGCAAAATGAAGCCCGATGCTTACCTGATCAACGTCGCCCGCGGTCCACTGATCGATGAAGCCGCATTACTCGAAGCGCTTCAACATCGGCGCATCGCCGGGGCCGCGCTCGACGTATTTAATGAAGAGCCTTTGCCGGCGAATTCGCCTTTCTGGTCGCTCGACAACATCCTGATCACGCCCCACACCGCCGCAGTTACCGAGCGCCTTTGGGAACGCCATTACCGGTTGATCGTTGAGAACATGAAGCGCTTTCTGTCGGACCAGCTGCTGCTGAATCAGGTGGACAAGAACAGAGGATATTGACTTTGTCGCCGGCAGGGAATTTATATTTACGATGCAAGAGCTGATTGCTGAGTGCTGACTGCTGCCCATGCTCCTCCACATCAATGGCGAAAAACGCGAGCTTCCTGACGGCTTGACCGTGGCTGCGCTAGTCGCGCAGCTCGGCATGAAGCCGGACCGCGTAGCCGTGGAATTAAATCTGGAAATCGTCCCCCGCACCCAGTGGGAGACGACAGCGCTCAAAGATGGTGACAAACTGGAGGTCGTCCACTTTGTCGGTGGCGGCAGCACGGACTCGCTTTGTAAAAGCCCCAAAACTCACCACAGATAACACTGATTTACACGGATCAAAAGTTCAATAGGACATTTTTGACTTTAAATCCGTGTTGATCCGCGTTCATCCGTGGTGAGCTTTTGATCCCGATTTTCCACTTTCTCATTTTTTCCTTTCCCTGTGTTCTGAGCTTTTCTTCTTCGTCGATAGACATTTCCTGTTGACTTTCTCGATACTGCCCTTAAAATCATTCAAACATTTAGGTGAGGAAATGTTTTAAACATTTCCTATACGCAATGGACCAGCGTTTTACATCGGCGCAAGTGGTGAAACTGACGGGCATTACGCCGCGTCAGCTGCAGTGGTGGGACGAGCGCGGCATTGTGCGCCCCGAGCGTAAAGGCCGCATCCGGCTGTACTCGTTTGACGACGTGACGGAGATCGCGGTGATATGCGCTCTCCGCCGTAAGGGCTTCCCGCTGCAGCGCGTCCGCCGCATCATGAAGTTCCTGCAAAAGGAATTCGGCAGGCGACTGGCGGAAGCGGTGAGCAATGGATCGGAATATCACCTGCTGACCGATGGAAAACGCATTTACCTGGAAAACTCAGAGCGCCAGGTGATCGACATTCTCAAGAACTCACGCCAGCCTCTGCTGGGCGTGTGCTTGAGTGACGCTGTGAAAGAGGTCCGGGCTGAGATATTCAACCGCCGTCCAGCGCAGAAGCAGGCGCCGCGAAACGCAGGCAGAAGGCGCAGTTCATAAAAACCGGCTGCACGCGTTTGAATGCAGGTCCAAAAAGGAGAAACAGAGTGGCGGAGGTGACCATGGTGGCAGAGCTGAACATAGTGACGGAGTGGCTTCCGGAACAAATGGAGCCCGGGACTATCTTTGTTCTCGAAAATGCGGGCGAGGTCGGCGACCAGGAAGATCCTTACTGGGCCGTTCTGTCCTGTCCGGAGTGCGGGACGCTGGGCCTAATCACTCGCAGGCAGATGCGTGGTGTGGTGCCGGTGATTTGTGGATCAAGCACCTGCCCGGCGCAGTTTGTGATCATTGACGAACAAGTGGTGCCGCGGCGGCCCAACTAACACGTTCCCCATCTACCGATTGCCAGTCCGCTCACTGCGGATGAGTTCAGCCTGCGCGCTTTTAAAACGGTTCCCAAGGCTGTGGCGATTCGCGGAAGATGCGCGTCTTTCCCCCAACAATTACAATCTAGGTAGATGATTCGCACACTAGAATGGACCAGCCAGGGAGTCCGCTTTATTGATCAAACGCGGTTGCCCATGGAAGAGGTCTTTGTAACCTGCGGCACCTACCAGGAAGTTGCAACCGCCATTCGTGACATGATTGTTCGCGGCGCGCCGGCAATCGGCGTGGCTGCGGCCATGGGCATCGCACTCGGCGTCAAGCATTCCACCGCGCCGGATGTGGCCAGCTTGCGCAACGAATTCGGCCAGATCTGCCGGACATTGGGAGAAACTCGCCCTACCGCTGTCAATCTTTTCTGGGCCATCCGCCGCATGCAGCAGACCTTTGAAGCTGCAGCCCCACACGGGGTTCACCCGGTAAAAATCACATTAGTGGATGAAGCGCAAAAAATGCTGGTGGAAGATATTGCGGCCAATGAAGCCATGGGACGCCACGGCGCTACGCTCATGCCGTCCTCCGGCGGGGTGCTCACGCACTGCAATGCCGGCGCCCTTGCAACGTGTGGTTACGGCACTGCGCTTGGCGTGATTCGGTCCGCCATCGATTCTGGCAAGAAGCTGCATGTCTTTGCCGATGAAACACGCCCCTTTCTGCAAGGCTCAAGGCTTACCGCATGGGAGCTGATGAAAGACGGCATTCAGACCACTCTCATCGCGGACAACATGGCCGGGGCAATGATGCGCCAGGGAAAGATCAAAGCAGTGATCGTAGGCGCGGACCGCATTGCCGCCAACGGCGACGTGGCCAACAAGATTGGGACTTATAGCGTAGCCGTTCTGGCCAAAGAGCACTCGATTCCCTTTTATGTGGCTGCGCCCTGGTCCACCGTCGATATGAATATGCCTGACGGTGAAGGGATTCCTATTGAGCAGCGCTCAGCGCGGGAAGTCACGCATCACGCCGGGAAACAGGTTGCGCCTGAAGGAGTGCTGGTGGAAAATCCGGCATTTGACGTCACCCCGAACAAGTACATTGCGGCGATTGTTACGGAGCGCGGGATTGCCAAGGCGCCTTATACGGAATCGCTCAAAGAGCTGGCCGCCAGCAAGGATATCCATTCCTCTGCCAACTTGACTTTAGAAAGAGAAAGAGTCTGAAACCTGTCAGCGGAAAGGAGGGCTCTATGTCATGCACCAGCATTGTTTTAGGTCTTATAGGAGATGCTTTCACCTTTGGTGGCGGCACCGTCCTTGCCTGGGATGCGATTAAGGGCAAGACGCACTACAAGCGGGCAAAGACAATCAAATTGGCCCTAGACGATCCTGTGTTAAAGGGACGTCTTATTGAAATTGAAGGAAGGACCATCAATACTCCCGAAGCCGTCGACGAGGTGTTTATCCACTTCTCTTCGTTGAAAGCCAAGATTGGTTATGTAATCCTCGCATTTGGCTTCCTTTTCCTCTTGGCCCACAGAATCGCCGAGCTATGTGAATGAAAACAAGTAACTTAAATGGAAAACTATTTTTCTTGACTTTTCATCTGAACTGTATGATCATCCGCCAGTCGGATTATCGGATAGTCGGAATTACGGAAACAACTATTTTTGATAAAATGGGTTTATCCGAACACCGGACAAATTTAGGGATTGGAGAATGGGGGATACCTTATGAGTGATTTTTTCCGTCTGAAGATTGGAGCAAAAAGGCAGATAACCATGCCGCAGCTTCTGTTGGATCGTCTACTGCTGAAGGAAGGCGATGAATTGGAGTTTGAGGTGGCAGACGCTAAGATTCACGCTGTTCGCGCCCTGAAGCTGGTGCCGGTGGAGTATTTTGACGCTAAGACGCTCGAAGTATTGAAGCAGCGTGCGGCGCAGATCGACCGACCTGCCGAGGAGCCATCCTGGGGTCATGAGCATCTCTCCGCCAAGCCTGCTGCTTCTCCTCGCGAACAAGAAGCTGCTGAAGACAGGCCGGCGCGATCAGGGACGGCATAATTTTCTGCTACAATAGCACGATTGTAGTCAGGTAATATGCTAGTGGAAGACCGTCCCAAGCTGCCGCTTCGTTTTCATGACGAGAGCTTTTTTCAAAAGTTGATGGCTGGCCTCCCTCAACCGGTGAAGGATCGTCTGAAGACATTTTTTGATCTGGCTACGACCGATCCTGACGACCTGGGACTTCTGGCGAGTTGCACCGTTCACAATCCTTATAGCCTGCGGGACCGTTTTCTCGCCTACGACTTGATCGACCATTACGTAGTCTATTGGCGAGTGCAAAGGAAAAAAGCGGAGTGGGGCGAACTTTTTTCTCTACGATTGCGGCCGCCTGTGCGCGTTGACATCTTGGAAATCAAACAAGTCTAACGGTTATAGCGCCACCACGATGCTCTCCGCAGGACGCTTTCGTCCCGCCAGCAACCATGCAATTAAATAAATACGCCGCGACGCTGGGGGTGAGCACACATCCGATTTCTGTGGTGTTCATCGCATGCGGTCGCTCGGCGATGATGAATTGCTTCTGCCGAAGACGCCTACGCGGCGTGCGGCTGCTGCTGGACTGTGATCGCCTCGCCCTCAAGCTCATAGCCTTCATCTCTAAGCGTTGATTGCGCTGCCGATACAAGGTCCGATTCGCTGGCGGTCTGGGGAAGACTGCAATAACGGCGAATCACTTCTTCGCCCACGGAAATTCTAATCACCCACTTTGACTTCTCGGAATCCCAGGAAACTTCAGCCCGATCTGCGCGCATTTGCTTTTCCTCCGTCGCAATCTACTCTCTGTCCGATTGCCTCAACGGGATTTTGGTTGTTCTAAAACTCCATAGTTTTCAAATTCGGGCTCACAATCAATTTGGCCGCAGTGGCCTTTTGCACGTCTTCTGCCGTCAGCCCGGGCGCAACCTCTTCCAAAACCAAGCCCTGAAGCGTGACATTGATATATGCCATTTCCGTAACAATAGTGCCCACAACTTTCATCCCCGTCAGGGGAAGAGTGCACTTTGGCAGGATCTTGGATGTGCCGTCTTTCGTCGTGTGTTCCATGGCAATGATCACGCGCCGCGCACCCGCAACCAGGTCCATGGCGCCGCCCATGCCTTTCACCATTTTTCCCGGGATCATCCAGTTGGCCAGGTTCCCTTCTTCATCCACTTCCATAGCGCCCAGCACGCTCAGGTCAATGTGGCCGCCACGGATCATGGCAAATGAATCTGCACTGGAAAAATAGGCGGTGCCCGGGACCTCCGTCACGGTTTCCTTGCTGGCATTGATCAGATCGGGATTCTCTTCGCCTTCAAAGGGAAACGGCCCAACGCCGAGCATGCCATTCTCGCTTTGCAGAATGACCTCGACGCCCGGAGCAATGTAGTTGGCCACCAGCGTTGGCATGCCGATGCCCAGGTTCACATAGAAACCATCCTGCATCTCGCGGGCAATTCGTTTTACGATGCGCTCACGCTTCTCCACGTCTTTTTGCTTGTCTATTTTGTTGACCGGTGTAGTTGCCATATGTTCAGATCGCTTCCACAATTCTTTCGCCAACTTTAATCATGCCACTGCCCAGAATTTCCGCTCG
>DATBVH010000351.1:0-6805 GCA_036515395.1 Candidatus Angelobacter sp. | reverse complement strand
TCAGGGATCTGAAGGCCGAGGACTTTATCGTAAAGGAAAACAATGAGCCGCAGAGGGTAGTGGATTTCAGCTTTCACCAGCCTGGAAACGTCGCGGCAAGCGGTGCTCATCAGCTCGCACCAAATGTTTTCTCGAATTCGCCGCTGTACAGCGGCAACAGCTCGCTGAACGTAATCCTGCTGGACGCAATCAACACCGATTTCAGCAATCATGCATACGCGCAGGACATGCTGGTGAAATATCTGGGCACGAACCCAAAGCTTCAGCCTACGGCGGTTTATGCGCTGGAAAGCAATCTGCGCCTGCTGCACGATTTCAGCACTGATCCGCAGGCGTTGCGCGATGCCATTACACATTACAAAGGCATCGGCGTATCCCATCTTGCGACAGTGGATGCCGCCGCTTCACCATTTTCCCAGAGAGGCACGTTCCGAAATGTTCCTCAGGGACGCACTGCCGCCTTTCGCGGCATGATCTTTCTGGCACAGACGCTGGCGGGGTATCCGGGCCGCAAGAACCTGATCTGGATTTCTGAAGGCTTTCCTCTCAGTCTCTATCCCGACACGGTGATGGCCGACGAGATCCTGCAGACGGAAGATTACTCTCCCTTCGTGGAAAAGATTGCTGACGAGTTGATGGGAGCGCAGGTGGCGCTTTATCCCATTAGCGCCGCAGGAGTTTCCAAGGACGATCAGTTCTCCGCCCAGACGGCAATGGCCGGCATGGCCCAGCGCACCGGAGGAAAAACTTTTTTCAACCGCAATGACATTGATGCCGGCGTACGCACCAGTCTGGATGACGGCTCAACCTATTACACAATGGAGTATTATCCGGCCAACAAGACCTGGAACGATAAATTCCGGCATATCAAGGTCAGTGTGAACAGGCCCGAAGTGAAGCTGCAATATCGCGATGGATACTACGCCAACAATCCTTTGACGGTATTCGGCGCTGACACAATGGGATCGGAATTCAGCCAGGCGCTCGATATCAATGCGCCGGCGCTGACAGCGGTTTCATTCCAGGCAGCAGTGCTTCCGGCTTCTCCGCAAACACAGAACAAGATGGCCGTGGTCTTTCACATTGATCCGCACACGCTGGCCTTCCAGCGCGGCAGTGATGGACTGGAGCATGCCGAACTGAATTGCGTGGTGTGGGCTTATCCGAAGAAAGGCGATCCTATACGAGCGGACGGCGGCACCATTACAGCGGACATGCCTCAGGACGACTATGAAAAGCTGATGAAAAGCTTTTTCCCTTGCAAGCGCGCGCTCGACTTAAAGCCAGGCCAATATACGCTTCGCCTGGGAGTGCTTGACCGGAAGGCGAACCTGATTGGAACGCTGAGTACGCCGCTCAACGTTCCGTAGAGGCTAGCGCAGCGGCATGCTGGCTCCCTCAAAGACTTTGGTTACGGTGCTGCGGCCAATGCCATAGATGATGAAACTCTTATCGTCGAAGCCGTATTCGCGGAAGAGCAGTTCGGCCAAGCCGTCGCCATCGACGTCAACTGCGTCAATCAATTCCAACCGAGGCGCCACATCCAACCGTGAAGAATCCGTCACGCTGGAAGCCAGCTTCTGCGGCACGCCTTCAAAGTCCACGCGCGCAATTACCGTAACATAGCGCGAGATGAATCTTCCCGGCTCACTTTTGCCGCCGGGAGCAAGGTAGCTGCCAGGGATTTCTGCGCTTAATACGATCACCGCGTCATTGCTCAAGTCCAGATCAAAAGAGCGCATCACAACATTCTGAAGAGAACCAGTATTGAGCTGCGCGTTTTCTCGTGGAAGCTGCGCCAATGCGAGCTTGCGCATCTTTACTTCCATTTGCTGCTCTTCACCGGGCTTCCATTTGAAAACGAAGGAGCGGATATCGGTCGATTCATTGTCAGAGACGGCCACAAAGGTTTTGGTGCCGGATGTAATTACCGGCAGCTTGGTGCGCGGAACGGGCGATCCCTCTGCTGGCGTTTGAGTTGACGGAGTCCCTGAAGCTTGAGGCGTGGGAACTGGTTCCGGCTGGGTAGGAGAACGCCGCCGCAGCACAGGCCGGTCTGCATCGTCCGGCGCGCCCGCGGAAGAATCGTTTGACGAAGCACTTGGGGAAGAAGCCGTATTTACGGAAGAGGCGCTGGTCGTCGAATCAGAAGCTCCCGGCGCGGGCGTGCTTGCGGGCGCAGCTGAGGGGGTGGCATCGCCACGATGAATCATTGGCCGATCATCGCCTGGGGTGACAGGGGCGGCTGCCTGAACCTTTTTAGGCTCTTCCGCGGACTGCCACTTGCCGAGCGCGGTCCACCCCTTATTGTTTGTGCTGCTCAGGATGGTGACGTAGCCAACGGGAATGCCATCTGACTGCGCTTCATAGACAATGCCATTATCGAGTGCCATGGGCCGCGGCGCTGCCTTATAGATGCTGGCATCATGGAAGCTGCCTTCATCCAGAATTGTCACGGGAAAGACGTGAGTACCGACAATGCCGGCGGAGTCTTTAGTGACCTCAACCACGGCAGTGGCCCGCAGCTTGTGCGCCTTACGACGCTGGGCAAATGCGGTGGTGAAGGCCGCAGCACATACCAGCACGAGCATCGCGCTGGCCAGGAACCTGCTTCTGCTATATAAATTCATTGAGCTTATAAACACGGAAAAACCATGGAAGTTAATGATAAAGCCCCGGAGTTCTCTCTTGCCAATGAAGAAGGCAAGCAAACCGCATTAAAAGACTATCGCGGAAAGAACGTGGTGCTGTTCTTTTATCCCAAAGCCAACACGCCCGGTTGAACGATAGAGGCGTGCGGGTTCCGCGACGCATTCACCAAGATACAGAAGGCCGGGGCCGTTGTGCTGGGTATTTCAGCCGATAAGCCCTCTGCCCAGAAGAAATTCAAAGAGAAATATGATCTGCCTTATTCCCTGCTGGCGGATGAAGACAAAGCCATCTGCAACAAGTACGGCGTGATGAAAGAAAAAAGCATGTACGGCAAGAAATATATGGGAATCGAACGGACGACTTTTGTGATCAGCCCGGAGGGCAGGATTTCCGCGGTGCTGACCGGCCTGAAACCGGACGAACATGCGGGGGCCGCGATGACGGCGCTGAAAGGGAAATAAGAAGGACACCCAATGCATTTTGCCGCAGTTTCCAATGAAAGAGTTGCATCGGAAGAGCGCTTAAACGTGCTTGACCAGTGGTGCTGAAAGACATACTCTGGTTCCATGAACTACGGCGGACGGATCACCATGGAGGCGGGAAAGCGAGGTGGAAAACCTTGCATCCGTGGTCTGCGCATAACCGTCTACGAAGTGCTTGAGTATCTGGCTTCGGGCATGTCTCAGGAAGAGATTCTTAAAGATTTTCCGGACCTGGAAGCCGAAGACATTAAAGCCTGTCTCACCTTCGCCGCAGACCGCGAGCGTAAGTTGTTTACCGCCCCCGCTTGAAACTACTCTTTGACCAGAACCTCTCCTATAAGCTGGTGCGGAGCTTCTCTGACGAGTTCCCCGGCTCTGCACACGTGCGTGATTTAGGACTGGCTTCAGCTCTTGATATCGAAGTATGGGAATATGCAAAGCGACTTGGCTTCACAATTGTGTCCAAGGACACCGATTTCAGCCAAAGAGGTTTTCTGTTCGGACCTCCGCCTAAGGTCATCTGGATACGACTTGGAAACTGCTCAACAAAGGAGATCCAGGATGTTCTTGTTTCCTACTCTGCAGAGATTCGACAGTTTGGATTAGATCCCGATTCGTCCTTTTTCCCAATTGATCCAATTGCCGGCAAAAATCCGACGAGAGTTCTTGTCGAATCAAGCGCTATTTCCTCAATTTTCTACGATCCCGAATCGCAAATGCTTGATATTGAATTCAAAAGTTCCGGTGAAATCTATCGATACTTTGACGTTCCAAATGATGAATATCAGGGACTGCTAATGGCAACCTCAAAAGGGGCTTACCTGAATTCGGAAATCAAACCGAAATATAGAACTCGAAAGCTCCTGTGATCATGCGGCTTTCGCACCTTGTTTCTACTTTAGGGAAAACTACTTTGATCCTGTAATCGTGAATGTGAGAACGCTCTCGGCCGGAACCCTTACTTCCTGCTTGCCTGTGGCGGCAGCAACTCCCGTCCCAGCAGCAGCGCCCGCTCCAGCGCCGATGGCAGCTCCTTTGCCGCCTCCGGCCACCGCTCCAATCAGTGCTCCTGCACCTGCACCGCCGCCGATCTTGGTTGCATTGCTCTTGGTGTGGCTCTTGCCCTGGCGGCTAACGCGAGAACTATAGACAGTTTCACCATTGATGGAACTCAGGCGCAGTGTGAGCGCACCCGGTTTGTGCAGGCGTCCGCTGCGGTTTACGTACGTGACTTTGCCTTTGACCGGAGCGCCCGCCCTGGCCACAATCTTGCCACGGTCATTAATGTCATGCGTAAGGGTGCCGCCCCAGACTTCGCCTGTATGCGCCGTGGCTGAACTCAGGGACGTGTTGAGACGGACGGTTGCATGGCTTCCGCTGGGAATGGCGGCGGCATTCGCCGCAGATACCGCGATCATCAACAGCATGGCCAGCAGAATGGGTTTACGCAATTTCATTGACATGCCCTCCAAGTCGAAAGCCAGACTTCTGCCGCTTATCCATGCGGCCCTGGATTCCAAGGTCGATTTTAATGCGGCTGCAAACTGCTATACACTTTTTGCTGGAATCGGAGGAACTAATGCGAGCGTGGCCTTTCGTGCTTTTGCTTTTAACTTTGCCTGTGATCGGACGGGCTGCGCCACGGTCGAACGCGGCCAAGGCGCTGCATGATCTTTTTAATGCGGCGTGGGACCAGGAGATGCAGGAGCGTCCGGAAGATGCGTCAGAGTTGGGCGACCGCCGGTGGAATGATCGCTGGATGGATCGAAGCCCGGAAGCGTATGCGCGCCGCGACCAGAATAGCCATGCGATTCTGGCCAAGCTGACAAAGATCGACCGCAAACAGCTAAGCAAAACTGACCAGCTGAATTACGACCTGTTCCAGAAACGCTATGCCGACCGCATTGAGCAATACAAAGTCCGCTGGTTTTTGATGAGCTTTAACCAGCGCGAAGGCCCGCAGACCAGTGACGACCTGGGAAGCTCATTGCGCTTTGAAACGGTGAAAGACTACGAAGACTGGCTGACCCGACTGCGCATGGTCCCCACTGCCTTGGACCAGTTCACCGCGCTGCTGCGGGAAGGAATCCGAGAGCACATGGTGCATCCGCGGGTGATCATGGAGCGCATTCCTGCGCAGATCGACAAGCAGATTGTGAGCGATCCAACGCAAAGCGGCTTTTACAAACCGTTCAAGAGCTTTACGTCTGCAATCAGCCAGTCGGATCAGCAGCGGCTCCAGCAGGAAGCCCGCAAAGCAGTGGAACAGAACGTTGTGCCTGCGTTTACGAAGTTCAAGCAGTTCTTTGTGAGCGAGTATCTGCCTGCTTGCTATGACAAGGTGGGCGCGTGGCAGCTGCCGCATGGTGGAGAACTCTACGCGCAAATGATTCGCCATTACACCACGACCAATGAGACGCCGGAAGAGGTCCACCAGATCGGATTGAAAGAGGTGGCCCGGATCAATGTCGAGATGGACCGGGTGATGCAGCAGACGGGATTCAAAGGATCGCGCGAGGAGTTCTTCAAGTTTCTGCGAACCGATCCCCAGTTTTTTTACAAGACGCCGGAAGATCTATTCGTGGCCTACAAGGCGTTGGCTAAGACCGTCGATCCTAATCTGGTAAAAGTGTTTCGCACTTTGCCGCGCGAGCCTTACGGCGTGGAGGCGATTCCTGCGTCATTTGCGCCGGACACCACTGCGGCGTATTACCGCCAGGGAGCCGCGGATGGATCACGCGCCGGAACCTACTTCGTTAATCTTTATAAGCCTGATGCCCGGCCCAAGTGGGAAATGATGGCGCTTTCACTACATGAATCGGTGCCTGGACATCACCTGCAGATTGCCCGAGCCCACGAATTAGGGGAAATGCCCAATTTCCGCCGCTACGGAGAATACACCGTCTATGTGGAAGGCTGGGGGCTCTACGCCGAGTCTCTGGGCGACGATATGGGGCTTTACAGCGATCCGTATTCCAAGTTTGGCCAACTCAGCTATGAAATGTGGCGCGCGGTGCGGCTGGTGGTTGACACCGGAATCCACGTGAAGCACTGGACGCGCGAGCAGGCGATCAAATACTTCATGGAAAACTGCCCGAAACATGAACTGGACATCACGAATGAAATTGACCGCTACATTGCATGGCCGGGACAGGCGCTGGCATATAAGACCGGAGAGCTAAAGATCAAAGAATTGCGCGCGCGTGCCAGAGAGAAGCTGGGCGCGAAGTTTGATCTGAAAGAACTTCATGATGTGGTCTTGGGATCAGGGCCGCTGCCGCTGGACATCCTGGAGCGGAATGTTGATGAGTGGATTGTGGCTCGGGCTGCCGCCGGTTCAGCGGCGAGCACAGCAAGCCGAGCTGCGGCGAATTCTGCGAAGCGAAGCGTGGCGAAATCTGGCGCGCACAGAAGTAGATGACAACGGTGGCAGAGACAGTTCCGGCAGCAGGTTCTAGCGTATCTGCCAGCGCGCAGGCAGAGCGCTTTTATCGTCCTGAGCTGGATGTGTTGCGGTTCTTCGCTTTTCTGGGCGTGTTTATCTTCCACGCGGCCCCGCGCACCATGGATTTTTACAATGCCGCGGGATATCCGCACTGGCTGAGCAGGCTGCTCATCCCCACGTTTGGCGCGGGCGCTTATGGCGTGGATCTGTTCTTTGCGTTGAGCTC
>DATBVH010000350.1:0-3216 GCA_036515395.1 Candidatus Angelobacter sp. | reverse complement strand
CGTGCCACAGGTGACCTTCATCTTCAGGGAATTTGAAATGGGTTTTTGGCTCCCAGGGCTTGAAGTCGACACCGAGACGAAGGTTCTCGTCGATGGGAAAGGGGTCAACTACCTTGCCGGGGTTCATTTTGTTCTGGGGATCCCAGATTGCTTTGAATTCGCGAAATGCCTGGACCAATTCGGGACCAAACATTTTCGGCAGCATCTCGGCCTTGGATTGTCCGTCTCCATGCTCACCAGAGATGGATCCTCCATAACTCACAACCATGTCTGTTGCATCGGCTATGAACGCGCGGAAGTTGCGAATTCCTTCCACGGTTCGGAAATCAAAATTGATCCGCGTATGGATGCAGCCTTGGCCGAAATGTCCGTAGAGCGAGCAATCGTATCCATGCTTCTCAAACAAGCCCCGCAAATCCCGCAAATATGGGCCGAGTTTGTCTGGCGGAACAGCCGAATCTTCCCAACCTTCCCATGCGACTGGCTCTCCAGGAACGAATGCAGTCGCGCCGAGCCCCGATTCGCGAATCTCCCACACCAGGTTCTCTTCGCGTCTGTCGTCATATAACTTCATGCTGGGAGCATTTGCTTGTGCCTTCAGCCGCGCCATCATCTTGGCTGCGTTGGCATCCGCTTCTTTCTTGTTTTCGCCGCCAAATTCCACCAGAAGAAATCCATTCCCATCAGGCAGCAGCGGCAGATCGTTGACATTGAGGCCTTTCCTTTTCATGTAGCCGACGAGGCGGTCATCGATTCCTTCGAGACCAATAGGCTTGAAATGAAGAACCTCGGGAACATGGTCGGCCGCGCGGTACACGTCGGGATATCCAAGCACCACGAGCGAGCGGGATGGTGGCGAATACACCAGGCGCAGCTTTGCCTCGAGCACCATGACGCACGTGCCTTCCGTACCAACGAGTGCCCGTGCAACATTGAAGTTGTTCTCCGGTAACAGTTCGTTCAGGTTGTATCCCGATACGCGGCGCGGGATCTTGGGATAACGCTCGCGGATCAGATTTGCATAGCGGTCACGCAGGTTCCTAAGGCCGGAGTAAATCTCTCCGCGTCGTCCACCCTGGCGAATGATGCTCTCGAGTTCAGCCTCGCTGGTCTCGCCAACCTTCATGTGCAGACCGTCGTAGGTGAGAACATCGAGTTCGAGCACATTCTCGTCAGTCTTGCCGGCCATGAGCGCGTGGACGCCGCAGGAGTTATTACCGATCATTCCACCTAGCGTGCAGTGAGTATGAGTCGCTGGATCAGGACCGAACGTGAGGTTGTACGTCTCAGCCGCGTGACGCAACGTATCCAGTACGACGCCGGGCTGCACGCGCGCAAATTTGCCACCATGATTGAGCTCAAGGATCTGGTGACAATACTTGGAAAAGTCCAGGACCACTGCGAAGTTGCAGCATTGCCCACACAGGCTGGTCCCACCGCCACGTGATAGCACAGGCGCACCATGCATCCGGCAAAGACGCATGACCGCGATCGCATCTTCCAGATCGCGCGGAACCACCACGCCGATGGGAACTTGCCGGTAGTTGGATCCGTCAGTCGCATAGAGTGCGCGGTCTCCCTCGCCGAAACGGACCTCTCCTTTGATGACTTCTCGGAGCGATCGCTCCAACTCGTGCGCCTTCGCAAAAGTTTTGTGCTTAGAGGGATGATGCGAACTATCTGGCAGGGTGGACGGCGTGTGTGCAGGGGGAGTTAGCGCGACGAGCTTTGGCATAACTTAGATTTGATTACCGGACCTTAGCCGCAGTTTTCCAAGGCAGCCGAATGCAAGATAGTGGAAAGACAAAGGCAGCCTAAGTGGCTGCCTTTGCCAAACCAGTCCGGTGAATTTAACGATGGGTTGTTTTCTTCTTAGCAGTTGTGCCGTGCCGAGCCGGAGCAGCCGGCTTCTTCTTAACAGTGGCACCCTGCAGCGCGCCATCGGTAAGCGTCAGCATGACTCCGCCTCCGGTATTCGGCAAGCAACCAGCAGGCGGATTCTGCTGATTGGTCGCGGTCTGCTGTTGTCCGCCTCCCGCTGCGCCACTCTGATTAGCAGTCTGCTGTGGGAGCGGAGTGTAGCTGGCCGCTTTTCCTACCCACTTGCCCTGAAGCATCGAGCCCGGTGCGGGAACTTTGGCCAACGGAGTAGCTAGACGGAGCGTGACGTCCGCTTTGTTCTCCTGAATGTCATCATCTGTAGTGGCGAGATGGAGTTCATCCGCAGTCGCGCTGATCACTTTCGCGGGATGGTCCGAACTGCTGACCGGAATCCCTTTTCCGTTGAGGAACGTCCAAACCTGCTGGGCATCCTTCTCATTGCCGGAGCCGAGCACAAACAGCCAATCGCCATATGCCATCTGCGAGACGTCCGGATTTTGTTTCATGATCGTGTCGGCAAATTCGCAAGGCGTCGGCGGAGGAGGCGCCTGTGCAATCGTGAATCCCTGAGGCGGGGTGGGCGAGTTCTGGGCCTGCTGCTTCACTTGGTCCCAGCCGTCGGTTCCACCGTGGTACTTCTTGTAATAGTAAAGAGCGAACTTCTCGATCTGTTGCTGTGCTGCGGGATTACCTTGCGCTAGATCCACGGCCCGCGCGGCGTAGAAAAGACCATTTAGATAATCCGGCGGGTTCGCTTGCAGATAAGCGGTAGCCAGGGGATATACGTCCTGCAGGTTGTTGGCATTTTCGGGGACGGAAACCGCGGCCGTAAGGGCCTTCTGTGCCGTCGGATAGTCCTTGCGTTGCAACGCGTCCATTCCAATAGCGCCGTTGAAGATGACTTTCACTCCATCTTGCAGCTTCTTGTAATCGGCGTCTGAAACTCCCGCCGGACGCGGCATGCTTTCGGCCGCTTGCAAGCCCCTTTGAGCGAACTGCGCCGCCTGACCGTAAAGCTGCGCGGCCTGCTGGGGATTAGTCTGCTGGGCAGCTTGCGCGCGCGTAAAAAACGTGAGGAGCGCCAACGCGCGGATGTTATTGGGATTCACCTGGAGCAGACGGTTCGCGGCATCTGTCATTTTCGCCGCATTGTTGCCTGCCTGATAAGCAGCCATTAATTGCTCCAGGGTCTCTTCCTTCACTACTGTGTTCGGATATTGCTGAAGGAAAGCTTCAAGCGACTGAGCTTTAGCATTCGGATCGTTGTTACTGATCGCGCTCATGTACGCGTTGTATTCCGCAGGATCCTTGATGGTCTTTTGCTGCGGTTGAGCG
>DATBVH010000349.1:0-6949 GCA_036515395.1 Candidatus Angelobacter sp. | reverse complement strand
GTAGACCTTGGCAAAGCCAATGTTCCCGGTGACTATTACGTCGAAGATGCAGTTCCTATGCAGATTCTCGTCCGTGATTATCCGGCACGCCCGTTCGGCTACAAGCGCGCTGGCCGGTTCCACAGGTTTCATTTTCGGCAGAACACAGGGCGGCTTTTCCAAGGGCCATTCTTTGATCGTGAATGTCTCGGTCGAGGTGCCCGGTGCATAGTCAAACAGGCTGGTTTTGTCCGTCACCCGCCAGGCATTGGCGAACTTCCCGTAGAGCTCGATGTAGTGATCATGCAGCGCGCCGGGCATCGGTCCCATTGACGAGCCATCCGGAAGCGTCGGCAACCAACTGTTGGCCGGTATGGCGCCCATGATCCCTTCCATGGCTGGAGTGTGGTGTACATCCACATTGAGAAACCATGTGCCAACGGTGCTCCACCAGCCCGGAGTCACTAACAAAGCGGTTTCGTCCGGAAAATCAATCTCCAGACCGCCTGCAGAAGAGGTTTTGACGATGCGGCCCCCTCCTCCAAGATCGAGCCCTGCCGGACTCAGCGTCTTCAGGACACCGTCCACGCGAAGCTGCATACCGCTGGGATCGGGCTGCCCGTTAAGATTGGGCTCGTAGGTGACCCGGTGTTTACCCACCCGCGCCGCTACCGCGGTATTGAGACTCACACAAGTGGCCAATCCGTCAACGCCCGGACCCGGGAAAAATGTGGTTGGTATGGGCGACTGCCGCGTCTGGATTTCCAGCCCATCAGCGTCACGCAGTGTCACAAACTCGCCCGCGCCCTGGAAGTCATAGCGTCTTCCGTCGACCGTGGTCAGGTGCGGATCACCATCGTTCAGCCCGTCGCTCAACGAGCCATAGTGCAGAATCTCATTGGGTGAACCAGCGCCCAGACCTATGACGCCCGGCCATCCCGGCGTGGCGCCAAAGATATCGTCCGCCGCGTGGATGGCTGCCCACACTTGCGCCGGGGTTGCACCCGGATGCGTCTCTAGGAACCGTGCCGCTACTCCAGTTACGTGTGGCGTTGCCATCGACGTACCGGAGCAACTCATAGTCTGCGAGCCCGGGGTCGCCGAAACTACCGGGCAGAGCGCCGCAAGACCGTCGGGCATCGATGAGACGATGTTGACGCCCGGAGCGAACAGGTCAACACACGTGCCAAAGTTCGAGAACCCCGCTTGTGTGTCGCTGGTCGGATCTATCGCGCCGACGGTGATCGCCGCCGCCACATCGGCCGGAGAAGAGGTGCAGGCATTGACGCTGGCGTTACCCGCTGCTACTGCCACAGTTACTCCCGCCGCGATCAAGTTGCTGACTGCGGTATCTTCCGCCGCCGAGACCGGACCGCCGATGCTGATATTGGCGACCGCCGGAAGAACTCGATTCATTATCACAAAGTTGACCCCGGCGATGACGTTGGCAGTGGTCGGGCTGCACGCGTTATCGCCTACGCGCACCGAGTGAAGGGCCACATTTTTTGCCACGCCAAAGGTTGTTCCCCCCACCGTTCCTGCCACGTGCGTGCCGTGACCCAGGCAGTCCGTAAGGCTGGCCACCACGGAGAAGTCCGAGGTTGCTCGCCCGCCGAACTCCGTATGCGGAGTCCAGATCCCGCTATCGATGATGTAGGCATTCACCCCCGTGCCGGTTTCGCTATAGGTGTAGCTGTTGTTCAACGGCAGAAGCCGCCGATCAATACGGTCCAGGCCGGTAGGTGGATTCACTTGGACCGTGTCAAACGTCATCTTCTGGTCGGCTTCGATATAAGCCACTCCCGGCTGTGCACGAAGCGCTTCCAAAGCCGCCGGCGACAACTTGGCGCTGAACCCGACCAGGGCTGCTGTGTAGGTAAACCGGACGGTGCCGTCGAACTTCCTGACAATCTCCTGCGCTGCCAGCAGTTGCTGGCTCGCTGTCCCTGCTTGGACGTTGAAGCGGGCTGCCTCCGTCTTGAATACAACTATGTATTGTCCGGGAATTGCTTTAGGCGAGTCTTGCTTGGTCACCGGAGCCAGTTGGGGCTGAATCGGCAGCGCAAACATGGTTCTAGTTTCGCCCAGCAAGCCGGCCAAGAGAACCAAACTGATAATCAAATGGTTAACTATATGTTTGTTTTTCATTCTATCCTCACTAGTACACACAATTTCCGATGGAACCCAGGGGGCCTTGCCAAATCATTACGGAGTAACTTGGCAGTAATTTGGGGATTGGATATGTTAGTTAGTGAGGATGTTTGTAATACCGTTACAAGCATAATTGTGTTCCGCCAGCCGGACTTTTCATTGCAGAATGTCGGGACAGTCCGCCAAGAAGCCATCTACCTATGGTTTCAATTTTGTTTTTCATCTGCGTTTCTGCGGCAAGATTCCTTTCGTTTTTCTCCGTGTCTCCGCGCCTCCGTGGTAGGTTTTGCTTTTTCCCGATCACCCGATGATCTTGCTCAGGTCAATCACTTCAATATGCTCCGGGCATTCCGGCCAGTTATGCACCCAGCAAATAATAAGATCGGTCCCCTTCGCGTCATGTTGATGGTCCTGGAAACTCCGGCTGAAGACCTCGAATTCGGCTTTCACCCGCTGCCATTTGCCCGGTGCAACCTCGCGCAGCGTCTCGCAGTCGGGAAACGCCGTCTGGATGCGCTCCACTGCGAACCCCATCTGCTCCGCTACCGTGCCAAAGCAGAACATCACGCCACCCTCGGTCGTTGGCGCGTTGCGCAGCGTGGTCATCCGCAGCGGCGGCCCATAAATCGGACGTCCCGGCAGCATCTTCCGCCGCGCGGGCGTTGTGTCATGCGCCACTCGCTCACTTGGCTGGCGGCGCGCCATCTTTCGCCGGCCCTCCACCGTCGTCTTTCCCTCCCACTGCCGGACGATCTCCAGCACGTCCGCCCACGCGCTCTCCCTCCCGCGCTCTTTTACTATCTCGCGAAACCTTTCTCCCACCCGCGACCACGCGCCGCATCGGTTCAAAAAACTGTTCGCGCCGTAGTTGCCCGCTCTCTTGTACTCCATATAGCTCGGCGGACGGCCCATCTTCCGCACCATATGCCCCCAGTCCTCCAGCAGCGTCAGCGTGTCCAGCCGATGCCCGATTCCCCGCGCCACTACTCCGGCCTGCCTCATCGCCTCGGCCAGGTTTTCAAAATGGATTTTGATTGCGTGTTTGGTGATTTTCACCATGCGCCAGATCTCGGTGTATGTGGGCGTGCGTCCCAGCTTTTTCGCGCATTTCTTCAGGCCGGACAGGACTTTTTGCTTCGTCATATTTCCTCCGAAAAATAGAAAAACCCGCCTCTTGAGACGGGGTCTGATTTGAATTTTTGGTAGTGGGTCAGTTTGAATTAAATGACCCATTAGCAGTGTCAGCGTCTAGCGATTCGCTCGCGAATCGCGTGCCTTCAGGCAGACGTTCATCGCGTCAGCGATGAAATTAACTGCAAACTGTACTACTACCGAATTTTTGGTTAAGTGGCTGGAGCAGGCATTTATGCCTGCGTTAAAGTCATAAATCGTTGGGCTTTAGCCCTGAGGTGGAAGAACGGCCCCACCTCGCCTTTAGGCGAGGGCGAGCGGATCGAATGGGCGCCGTGAAAAGGCTTTCTCGAATCGGGGGCTTTAGCCCAGGCTAGCTAGCAGCAAACTCTCCTCTACTTACTAGTGTCTCTTTTTCACTTTTCCGGGACGTTTTTTCCAACAAATATTTTCATCCACCTGCAGCGAAACAATGTCCCCTGTTTTCAACCAGTTGCGGGTTCACTCGATCTCCCATTGCCGGATTTGCTCTCTCCGTGATTACTTGTTTGGCTGAATGGTAATAATCTTTCCTGCAGGGCCTACGGCCCAACCTGAATTTCCAAAAAACGCCAGGGCATTCAAGTCTTCGCTGAATAGCGGGCTCCAGTTATTGCCTCCGTCGTTAGAAACATCTGCGCCGCTGGTTCCAACTGCAACCAGAGTGTGGGAAGCGCCCACTGCCACCGCCGATCGATATCCCTGCGGCGGTTTCGAGGCTAGTGTCCAGGTCTTGCCGCCATCGTGCGTAAAGGCTGCCGTCTTTTCTCCCTTTTTGGGTTCCTTATAGTCACCGCCCACGGCGACGCCATCTTTCGCAGTCCAGAAGGCCAGAGAGAAAACACCTTGTGACGCTTCGCCATGAAGGATCGGTGTCTCCGCAACGGTCCAGTTCTTTCCCCGATCAGCGGAATGAAACACCCGCGCGGATGGAGCGCCTGTGCCGAACCAGACATCGTTTTTGCCGAACGTGGCAATGCAGGTGCCGCTGGCGGCGAACGCGCCTTCATTGGGCAGCGCTGCCGGCATTTTTTTCACCACCATCGGATTCCACGTCATGCCGTCGGAGGTCGCGATCAGCGGGAACTTGCCATCCACCGAATCGCTTACGGCGATTCCATGCGTGCTGTCCCAAAAAGCAAAGCAATCGTAAAAAGCTTTAGGATCGCTGTTGGCGAACTGCTTCTGCCAGATTTTGCCGCCGTCGGAAGTTTTATAAATACGCGATTGATCGCCTGCGCCAATGCTGAGCACAAACGCCGTGTTCTGGTCGAAAGCCTGGATATCGCGAAAATCGAGCGAGTCAGCGCCGACGATGGCTAGCGTCTGCCAGGTAGTGCCGCCGTCAACGGTCCGCAAGACAGTTCCCCGGGCGCCGCTGGCCCAGGCCACTTTTTCAGAAACGGCGCTGATGCCGCGCAGCGGGACGTCCGTACGGCTGTTTTGCGGCGTTTGCGCCAAGGCGAAGGAACAAACCAGAAGTATAATAATGGTAAAGGTTGCGAAGGCGCGCATTTCCATGCTCCCAAAGGACTTAGAATTGTAACCTTTGGCTCCCAGATTACTCCATTCATACAGGGAGGGCATCCAGGTGAGTACCACGCTGGTCCCGGTAACGGCACAAAGCGAATTGCAAGATGAGGAAGTAGTGGCACGTGTGCTCGCGGGCGAAACGGCGCTTTTTGAGATCCTGATGCGCCGTTATAACCAGCGGCTCTACCGGGTTTCCCGCGTCATTTTGCGCAATGACGGCGAGGCCGAAGACGTAATGCAGGATGCTTACGTGCGCGCCTATGAACATTTGAACCAATTCGCCGGCAAGGCCGCATTTTCAACCTGGCTTACGCGCATCGCCATTCATGAAGCGCTGGCGCGCAAACGCCGCCGCGGCCGTATGGAAGAACTGGATGCATTGCCCGAAAACGGAGATTTTATGGCCATTCTCAAATCGTCCGCGCCCAGCCCGGAAGACGGCACGGCTACAACGCAGGCCCGTGAGCTGCTGGAAGCGGCAATCGACCAACTGCCGGAAGCTTACCGCGCCGTGGTGATGCTGCGTGAAGTGGAAGAAATGAGCGTGGCGGAAACTGCGGAAAGCCTTGGCGTGAGCGACGCCGTGGTGAAGACGCGTCTGCATCGCGCCCACGCCATGCTGCGCAAAGAGCTATACGCCCGTGCCAAAGGCCGCGCCACCGATCTCTACCAGTTCCACGCTGTACGTTGTGATCGCGTGGTAAAAGCCGTGTTTGAGAGGATTAAGGTAAAGGCCGCGGCTGGCAGCACGATCATCAACTGAGTAAGCCTAACTTTCTCGATCTTGGCAAGGTTTTGCCTTTCCAATCACGCGCGATGATGGCGATAACGCGCCCTGCGCGCTCCACCCCTCCCCGTATCCGTCATCCAGGAGTCTAAAGGGTTGGCGTAAACTTCAGCGATCAGGTAGCTCTTACTTTTGTGTCCAATCCAGATTATTCGTGGGACGGTAACTCCCTGATATGATCCTGTGGGAATCAGACTGACCAACTACCAATTGGCAAAGTGTGGTTTGGTAATTAGGATAGTGCCGCTCTCTGGTGACATCTCTGAATAATTCAGGTCAAAGTACAGATCAGGTCCCAAACAATTATGAAAAAGCTGATTGCCTCCAATCTATTCATCGCCCTCGCCTTCATTTCACTTTCCGTCGCGCAGTCCGCGCCGCCGGCGCCCACGCTGCCGTACTCGCCCAGCTTGGACGTGAGTTCCATGGATAAGACGGTCGATCCCTGCGTGGACTTTTACCAGTATTCATGCGGCGGATGGCAGCAGAAGAATCCCATTCCGCCGGACCAAACTTCATGGGGCGTTTATGGCAAGCTATACCAGGACAACCTGATTTTTCTGCGGGGCATTCTGGAGCAAGCCGCGGCCACCAAGGGCCAGCGTGACACGGTGACGCAGGAGATTGGCGACTTCTACTCGGCCTGCATGGATGAGCCGGCGGTAGAAAAGCTGGGACTGGGCGCACTGAAGCCGCAGCTGGCGGCGATTGCACAGCTCAAGTCATCGCGCGAATTGGCGCCGGTGGTGGCGGGGATGCAGCTTGATCTTGGCGGCGCGGTTTTATTTGGCAGCAGCGCGCGGCAGGACCCGGACAACTCAGAACAGCAGATTGCCGGAGTAGACCAGGGCGGGATTGGGCTGCCAGATCGCGATTACTACACCAAAGACGATCCAAAGTCGAAAGAGACGCGCGAGCGCTACTCACAACACGTGCAAAAGATTTTTGAGCTGCTGGGAGACAAGCCGGCTGTCGCGAAAGAGAATGCCGATGTAGTGATGCGGATTGAAACCGCGCTGGCCACGGCATCACTGACGCGGGTTGAGCGTCGCGATCCGTACAAGCGTAAGAACAAGATCAAGCTGGCTGACCTGGAGCAGATGGTGCCGAGCTTTGATTGGGCGGCTTACTACAAGACGCTGAAAGCGCCTCAGTTTGAGATTGTGAACGCGGCGCCGCCGGCGTTTTTCAAAGAGTTGGACGCGCGGTTGAAGGACGAGCCGATTACCAACCTGCGTAATTATCTTCGCTTTCATCTGGCCAATGGCTATGCGGCATATCTCTCTTCGCCGTTTGTGCAGGAGAATTTTGATTTCTATCTGAAATACC
>DATBVH010000348.1:0-2384 GCA_036515395.1 Candidatus Angelobacter sp. | reverse complement strand
TAATGGGCCTAACTCTTACGATAAACACTGCTGGATCTCAATAATATTACGGTGAAACGCGTTCAGAGTTCCCCACAAAATAGTTTTGATCTTCTCTAGACGTACTCAACATGAGATAAGTTAACGGTCGGGCCAAAAATGCGGCAATCTGGTGCGGCATGATCCTGTGTCAAATGAAAGCAGATTTCTATGCAAATGACAGCGGGGAAGAGATTAGCTCTGGACATCGTGATTTCGGCGGGGTTTGCGGTTGTGGCCGCGGCTGTGGGATTTGCGGTTGGAGTGCTTTTGGCTTTTGCCATCGCTCCTGTTATATTCCGTCTATTCTTCCCTGACTGTGAGTGTCCTGTGCTCGGCTTTATCCCCCTCCTGATCATAGCGTTGCCAACCCTGTTCGGAGGTGTGTTCGGCTTTCCGCTCTGCGGTATCTGGCTCGATCAGAGACACCAGGCGTTCCGACCCAACTCTCTGCCGCCGCAAAGTTAAGTCCAGCTTGGCTCAATGGCGCAAATCCGGCAATTCTGGCAATCTTGCAGCCCTTCCCAAAACCCGCGCTCGGCGGGATAATATCTGTTTAATAGGTACTTATTTTGTCCCGCTGGAGCCCCGGACCCTCTTGACCAACAGCTAGCAGTCCAAGTAGAACTCTTCCGATTCGAATCGCCTGCTAATCTGGCCGGGCCCCATTTGTGAAGGAGGCACTTTGAAGGTTTACGAAGGCAAGGACATCCGCAATCTCGTTGTGATTGGTCACTCTCACTCCGGCAAAACTTCCCTGGTTTCCGCGATGCTGTACACCGGCGGCTCCACGCCCAAGCTGGGCCGCGTGGATGACGGTTCCACGGTTACCGACCATGACGAAGAAGAAATTTCGCGCCAAATGACCATCTCCACTGCGATTGCCTCCGTGGAGTGGCACAACACCAAGATCAATCTTTTCGATTCGCCCGGTTTCACCATGTTCGCGCATGAGGCCAAGGTCGCCATGTCCGCCGCTGAAGCTGCGCTGGTTGTCGTGGACGGCGTCTCCGGCGTTGAAGTAGTCACGGAAAAAGTCTGGCAATATGCCGACGAGATCGCCCTGCCGCGCGTGATCTGCGTGAGCCGCATGGACCGCGAACGCGCCAACTGGGAAACCGCTCTGGAAAGTCTGGTAAACGCGTTTGGCCGGCTGGTTGTCCCGGTGCAGATTCCTATTGGCAGTGAAAAGAGCCTGAAGGGCGTAGTTGATCTGGTGACGATGAAGGCTTACACGTATGAGATGGGCGGCGGCGGCAAAGGCAAGGAAGGCCCGATTCCGGCGGAACTGGAAACGGCAGCCAAGGAAGCCCATGAAAAGCTGGTTGAGATTGTGGCTGAAGGAAAAGACGAGCTGATGGAAGAGTTCTTTGATAAAGGCACAATCGCGGAAGAGCACCTGATTCCTGCGTTGCATGAAGCCATTAAAGAAGACAGAATTTTTCCGGTGCTGTTTGCCTCCGGATTGGGCAATATTGGCACTGATCATTTACTGGATTTCGTCGTGGATTATTTTCCGACCGCCGCTGAGCACGCTGCCGTACATGTCGATCCCGCCACTCCGTCCGGCAATGGCCACGGAATTGACTTGCAGGTGAGCGACAAAGCCCCAACATCGCTTTACGTCTTTAAGACAGCCAACGATCCGTTTGCAGGGCGTATTACTTTCTTCAAAGTCTTTTCCGGCGTGGTGAAGAATGATGCCACGCTGCAGAACTTCACGCGCGGCACTTCAGAAAAACTTGCGCATCTCTCCGTGCCCCAGGGCAAGAACCTCGTCCCCGTGCCGGAACTGCACGCGGGCGACGTGGGCGCAGTAGCTAAACTGCGTGACACGCTCACCGGCGACACCATGGGAGACAAGACAAATCCCATCCGCTTTGCCGGAGTGACGCTGCCGGAGCCGGCCATTACTTTTGCGATTGAGCCGAAGTCGCGCAACGATGAAGACAAGCTATCCAATGGCCTGCACAAGCTTATGGAAGAAGATCCCATGGTGCGATTCTTCCGCGACGAGCAGACCAAGGAATTCCTGATCGCCGGAACCGGCCAGCAGCATATTGAAGTTATGGTATCGAGGCTGAAACGCCGTTATCACACTGAAGTGATTTTGAAAGCGCCCAAGGTGCCGTACCGTGAGACCATTCGCGGCAAGGCTGATGTGCAGGGCCGCCACAAAAAGCAGAGCGGCGGCCACGGCCAGTACGGCGACTGCAAGATCAAGATGGAACCGCTGGAGCGCGGCAAGAACTTTGAGTTCGTGAATGACATCTTCGGCGGAGCTATCCCCAGGAACTACATTCCGGCGGTGGAAAAAGGAATTGTGGAAGCAGCGGCGCGCGGATATCTGGCCGGATTTCCCGTAG
>DATBVH010000347.1:0-4338 GCA_036515395.1 Candidatus Angelobacter sp. | reverse complement strand
GGAAAGATCCGCCACATTCAATTTCAGGAACGTGTCATTAAAACCCGGTGCCGGATCGCCAAAATCAACTCCGGTCATCAGATACAAATTGCCCAGTCCGTCCGTGGCAGGAGCGCCGCCGCCCATCCAGAGTGCGCCGCCGCCTCCGTTCGGCGTGGTATTCATTTTGCTTACCTGCTGCAGGGAAGCAGCGTTGTAGCCCATCAGCCATCCGTGCGGACAGGCTCCGAATGCGACGAACACGATGCCATTGACCAACGCAAGTCCCGGGCGCTGCAGGCAGGAATGTTCCAGCGTAATGCTGCCGTTCACGCTATCAAAGCCCGTCCCGGCAACCGTGGCGGTTACCTGTGTCGGCCCTCCGAATTTCTCTGACCCGTCATGGAGATCCAAAGCATGGAGCTTGAAAATGCCTCCCTGCGTCTCCGCCACAACGTACAACGTGTCAGTGGTGCCGTCGATCACTGGTGTGCCGGTGATTCCTTTTTCTATGCTGACTCCTTCCACTGTCTTCGATGGAACGCTTGGGCCAAGGTTTTTCTGCCACAAAGCGTTTGGACTCAGGCCGTCAGCGTCAAAGGCATAGACGGAATTGTGTTCAGTGGCCACAAACACCACGTTGTGCGTGCCGCCTGCGATATTGCTCAGGCTCGAGACAAACAACGGTTGGGCATAGACCTGGCCGTCTACCGGATACGAGAATTGTTTGCCAAAGGTTGAAGCATTGACATTGGAAGGATTCAGAATGATTTCGTTCGGATTCAGGCCAGTGCGCTGGCCGTCATTGTGATAGGTAAGCACAGCCACAGAACCGAAATCCGGCAAAACCACCGTTACCTGGGCAGTTGCGCTCAAACTGTTGTTTGCCACGCTGGTGGCGGTGATCGTGTGAGCGCCAGCCGCTGCAGGCGCTGTATAAAGACCTGTAGTGGAGATGTTGCCGGATGCGCTGCTGCCGCCTGCCTGTCCATCCACAGACCAGGTTACAGGAACGAGAGAAGGATCTGTTGGCGTGACCGTAAATTGTTGTGACGCGTTTACCGCAACGCGGGCTGCGGCGGGATTAATCGAAAGGCCAGCGGGAACAGTTACCTGCGCAGAAGCGCTGCTCGTGGGGTTGTCTTTGCTGGTTGCGGTGATCGTGTGCGTCCCAGAAGTAGCTGGAGCGGTGTATAAGCCGTTACCATCGATCGTTCCGACCGAGGCATTTCCTCCCGCTACGCCGTCTACGGACCAGGCCACGCCCGAATTCGGGATGGGTGCCACAGCGGCCGTGAATTGCTGCGTTGCTTTAGCGGCAACCGTCGCCGATCCCGGTGAAATGCTCACGCTGAACCCTTGTGTGACAGTCACTTGAGCGCTGCCACTCTTGCTTGAATCCGCCATGCTCACAGCCGTTACTGTGTGATTGCCTGGCGCGGAAGGCGCTTTGTAATGTCCGGATGAGTCGATCGTGCCTGTGGTGCTGTTGCCTCCCGGTACATTGTCGACCGCCCATGCCACGCTGGTATTGGTGGTGCCAACCACTGTGGCAACAAAAGCGCTGAAGACGCTTCCCGCGGAAACTGTTGCAGTGGCCGGCGAGACGGTTACGCTGATTGGCCCGCCGGAGCCCGGTTTGTTGCTGCGGCCTAAGCCACCGCAATTGGCAAGGAATGTGAGTAAAGTGAGTACTACGACGAGAAGGGGAAAAGATGCAACTGGGGCCCTGAACTGCTTCACGACTGATACCTCATCCACCTACACGCATCAATGCAGCGCGCTTCAAGCGTGTTGATTTAAAAATTAGAACTCGACTTCCAGGGGATTCAGTCGTTCTGATTACTGTTGATGGGAGCTGCTCAATTAGAGGTTGCCATCCGAGCTGCTGCTGGATCTGATTTTCTTAAAAAAATTAACCTTACTTCCTTTGCCATGGACAGTTGAGAGAACGCAAAATGAGTTTCTCTCGGATAGGTTGGGCATACAGAACTCTCACAACTGCGGGCCCTACTGGCAGGGTCACAGGGAAGGGCTTACAATCTCCCTATGGCAAAGTCATCTCATGAGCCCTTTGAAGTTGGCTGTCCCTGCTGCAACGCGGTGCTTAAGGTCGATCCAGACACCAAGGCGGTGATTTCACACATTGCGGCAGTCAAGCCCAAGATGTTCAATGATTTTGAGGCTGCCGCCAAGGCGATGCGTGAGCAGGAAGGTCGCAAGGAATCCATCTTCCGCCAGGCAGTGGACGCGCAGAAGAACAATGCCAGCCTGCTGGAAAAGAAATTTCAGGAAGCCGTGAAGAAGGCCAAAGAAACGCCCGACGAAGGCCGCCCCCTGCGCGACTTTGATCTGGACTAGCTACCGCTTTGCCCGCCAAACTCCTACTGCTCGGACATCGCGGCGCACGGCTCTACGCGCCGGAAAACACCATCCCGGCTTTCGATCTTTCCCTGAAACATGGCGTTGATGGTTTTGAATTTGATGTCCGCTGCACCCGCAGTAAAGAGTCAATTGTTTGTCATGACAGAAAATTCAACCGCATAGCGGTGCGCACGCGCACACTTGAGCAGATCCACGCAAAATGTTCTATCGATGGCAAGCCGCCCTGCCTGGAAGACGTGCTCGAACTCTACTCGCGCAAGGCTTTTCTCAATATTGAAGTCAAGGTGCGCGGCATGGAGCAGGTGGTTTATCAGGCCGTCAAACGCTTCCCGCCGCAGCGCGGATACTTTATCTCGTCCTTCCTGCCCAGCGTTGTACGCAAGCTGCACGCTCTGGATCGTTCGCTGGTTCTGGGCGCGATCTCGAAGTCTTATTGGCACCTGCGGAGATGGAAGACGTTGCCCGTCAGCTACGTGGTGCCTCACTATCGATTGCTCACACCCAAACTAGTGGCCGAGCTTCATGCCGCCGGTAAGACCGTGATCACCTGGACCGTCAATGATCCCCGCAAAATGCTGCAAGCCGCTGCAATGGGCGTGGACGGAATTATTTCTGACGATACGAAGCTGCTGGTGGAGACATTCAGCAACAAATCTGCGCGCTAACCACACAAGTAATAATCGAACGGCGCAACCAACATGAGTCAGTGGCAAGGCCGGCTTGCGCGCCGAGCCACCTGCGTCAAGGCAGAGAAATTCTAAAAGGACAACCACAACGCATAAGCGGTTTGGAGCGCAGCGACAAAATTGAAGACACATAAAAATGGCCTTCTGCCGGGCCAGGCAGAAGGCCGAGTCACCTCAATGGATACAACTAAGCAGCAGGCTTAAGAACAGGCGCAGCTGCAGGCTCAACAAACTGTTCCGTCTCCGTAGATCCTTCCATCGCCATGATGGAAGACTGGCCATTGGCAATGGTTTGTGCCACCTCATCAAAATATCCGGTGCCGACGAACCGTTGGTGCCGGACCGCCGTATAACCTTTATCCGCGCTCTTGAATTCTTTTTCCTGGAGCCGTGAATATGCCGTCATTCCTTCCCGCGCGTAACCATGCGCGAGTTCAAACATGCTGTAATTCAGCGCGTGGAAACCCGCCAATGTAACGAACTGGAACTTATATCCCATGGTGGCCAACTCAGTCTGGAACTTGGCGATCGTCGCTTCGTCAAGCTTCTTCTTCCAATGGAAGGAGGGTGAGCAGTTGTACGCCAGCAGCTTGCCGGGAAACTTTTCATGGATGGCTTCGGCAAAGCGCCGCGCCTCTTCGATATTGGGCTCAGAAGTTTCGCACCAGATCATGTCAGCATAAGGCGCATAGATCAGGCCGCGGGCAATGGCTGCTTCAATGCCGCCCTTAAAGCCGAGATAGCCTTCCGGCGTGCGCTCGCCGGTCAGGAACTCCACGTCACGCAGGTCGCTGTCTGAAGTGATCAGCTTGGCCCCGTTAGCGTCAGTGCGGGCGATCAAGATCGTGGGCACGTTCTGGATGTCGGCTGCCAGCCGTGCTGCTGTCAATTTCTGCACGAACTCCTGCGCGGGAACAAGGACTTTCCCGCCCATATGTCCGCATTTTTTCGCGGATGCCAACTGGTCTTCAAAATGGACGGCTGCTGCGCCCGCTTCAATCATCGACTTCATGAGTTCAAAAGCATTCAGGTTGCCGCCGAAGCCCGCTTCGGCGTCGGCGACGATTGGCGCAAACCAGTACATGCCGTTCCTGCCTTCGGCGTGATGCATCTGGTCCGCGCGAAGGAAGGCGTTGTTAATTTCCTTTACCACGTTGGGAACGCTGTTGCAGGGATACAGGCTCTGGTCGGGATACATCTGCCCGGCAAGGTTGGCGTCGCCCGCCACCTGCCATCCGCTCAGGTAAATTGCCTTCAATCCGGCCTTCACCTGCTGCACCGCCTGATT
>DATBVH010000346.1:0-6682 GCA_036515395.1 Candidatus Angelobacter sp. | reverse complement strand
AGGTTGCGTCAGTCTGGTGGCATGCAGCAACCAGGTCAGGAACGCCTCCGCTTCATCCATGTACCCTAGTCCAAGCATGGTGCGAATCGTCAATGAAGCATCGCGCAGCCAGCAATACCGATAATCCCAATTGAGCGAATCGCCGATTCGTTCCGGCAATGATGTTGTGGCGGCAGCCGCGACCGCTCCTGAAGGCGAATAGGTGAGCAGTTTGAGCGCGAGCGCGCTGCGCGTGACCATTTCCTTATAAGGCCCTTTGTAATTCGACCGCGCCGCCCACTGCCGCCACCATTTCACCGAACGCTCGATTGCATTGGATAGCTGTTGGCCGAGTGCAGGCAGCACGGCGGGCGATTCTTCCGCATAGCTGAGAGAAAATTCGAGCGTCTCGCCCTGCTTAAGAACTATGGAGGCCCGCACACAATCATCCTGGAGTTGCAGCGGCCTGTTGCAGCGCAGCCAGTAGACGCCTCGGCCGGACTCAAAGCGTACCCCGATCTTTTTGTGATCATGCAGACGCACGGCGCTGCGGCCATAATCCACACGCGGCTGAAATTCAACAGCAATTTCAATTTCACCTTTGGTGCAGATCAAATGCCGCGTCAGCTCATGATCGGGAATCATCTCCGTACGCTTGTATTCTTCCGGAGCAACCGGCATGAGGTCGATAAGCGTTGCCTCACCCGAACCGCAGAGAAAATGCGTTTCCAAAACGTTGGAATCCGGTAGATAGCGGCGTTCAGCCCGGAATGGAGATCCAGGCGAGATCAACCAATGGCCGCCTTTCTCCGGATCGAGAATGGCGGCGAAGATTGCCGTGCTGTCAAAACGCGGCCAGCACAACCAGTCAACGCTGCCGTAGCGGGAGATAAGAGCAGTTGTGCGGCAGTCGCCGATTACGGCGTAATCATGGATTTTCGCTGCCACCACCTTATTGGAAAGCACAATCTAATAGATGAAGATTCTTCTTCCGAGTGATGCTTCACGCATTGAGGTTAGCAGCCAGTTGGGAGCCCGTGATTTGCTGACCACTAACCTATTTTCGGCGCAACACTGCAGTGTTGGCCACCAGAGCATCACAAATGGCAAGGCAGCTCTCAATCATTTCCGCTTTGGTGCGCCGGTCGCGCGTCACGATGAGCAGGCTGGCCGTCCCATGCACCAGAAGAAATAGCGCGTAATAACTGAGCGCATAATCTTTTGGTTTGCCGCCGAAGCGGGCGGCAAATTTATCCAGCAGCCATTCCCTGATGGGGCGTGGCCGGCCGGGCCCCAGCAGTTCTGACCATGCCGGGCCCCACAGCAGACGATATTCGTGCGGATGCTGGTCGGCAAATTTGAGAAAGCGCCGATAGGACTCTTCAATGGTTGAAGCCGAAGTGGTCCTTTCGGTGATCCTTACCTGCACCAGTTCAGCCAGGGCCAGCAAAATAGCTTCCTTGTTGCGAAAGCGTTTGTAGACGGTTGTGGTGGTGGTCCCCGCAGCGACGGCAACAGCCCGCAGGGTAAGACTCTTCGATCCATGGAGCCGCCACAAGCGATGAGCAGCTTTTACTATTTTTGCTTCAAGGGACTGATCGGCCGTGCGCGGCATCTTTTCACCCCTTTTTTTATTCCATAACTTGCACATTGTTACACCAACGCTGTATTATTAACAGTCAATTCCCCTGATTGTGGGTTTTGGCCCATGGCAGGGTGCTTTTTTGGCCTCTCGATCAGTTCGGGAGGATTGTGCCGGTTGTTCCTCTTGGTTTTCCCTGCCCATTCAGTCCTGTCCCTTCGTCGAATCCTGTACCGAGGTAGTAAGAAGTAGATGGAGTATCTGGAGTACACAGTCATTACCAAGGCAAGCCCATCGCTCGCCTGGGAAATGTTTTGCGACTACCGCCTTTGGCCCCGCTTTTCAGATATCTATGGAGACATTCGCTGGAGTAAAGGCAAACCCTGGACCGCCGGAAGCCGGCTCAAAATCGAAATCGTCCGCCCCAAAAAAGTTACGGTCGATCACGTGATTACGGTTTGTTCTCCCGCGCGGCAAGTTGCCTGGATTGACCACGTGCTGGGCAACACAATGGAGCAGTGGGTAACGTTTGAAGCTCTTCCCGACGGGAGAACCCGGATCCACACTTGGGCTGACATCACTAGTTCGGCGCCGTTTGTGACTATCAACTTCAGCGATTTTGTGCGCAAGTTTATCCGGCAATGGTATGACAAGTTTTGTGAGACATGCGATCGAATGGCGGAGGGGCACGCGATCTGCGGCTGAGCCTGCGTTGAGTCCCTACGAAAGAGAAAGCTTTTGCGCAAGAAAGGCCTTCACAACTAGGGCCGCGTCTTTCTTTTCACCATCGACGGCATAGTTCATGTGGCGCATGTCATCGGCGGTGATGCGGCCGCTCAGCTTTTCTAAAGCTGTCGCCACTTCAGGATGGCGTTCCAACATCGCGCGGCGCACGATTGGCAGTGCGTCATAGGGCGGGAAATAATGGCGATCATCTTCAAGCACGACCAAGTCGAGCGCGGCAATCAGGCCGTCAGTGTTGGAGCCGGCAACCATATCAACCTGATTATTCTGCAAAGCGCGATAGAGCAAGCCTAAATCCATTACCCGCGGGGCTTCAGCAAATTTAAACCCGTACCTGGCCGCCAGACCTTTGTAGCCATCGGGCCGCTCTATAAATTCATAGCCGACGCCGAGACGCAGTTGAGAAGAAATGGCAGCGGCAGCGGAAAGCGTTTTCAGGTGCAGACGCCGAGCATCATTGCCGCGCATGACCATGGCAAAAGTATTATCGAAACCGAGCGACGGAAAGACTTGCAGGCCAAATCGCCGCGAGTACAAATCTTTTACCGTGTTGTAGACCGCGGCGTGATCGGAAACCGGCTTTTCCTTGAGAATAGCCACTAGCGCCGTTCCTGTGTATTCCACGTACATATCAATGCGTCCGGCGAGCAGCGCCTGATGGCAGATATACGTTCCGGCAAGATAAAAGCGCCGATCGATAGGAGCAGTAGTGAACCGGCCCAAATATTGGGCCAGCAGTTCGCCCAGAACAAGCTGTTCAGTGAAATTCTTGGAGCCTACGCTAAGCGCTGAGCTTTTTGGCATGCAGCCGGAAAGCAGCAGAGGAAAAGCGGCGAGAAAGCTGCGACGGTCCATTAGTGGCGCGTCCGGACCCGCGTCCGCACTAACGAACGCTGAATCAAGCCGAGCACGAGATCGGCGCAGAGCGCCATGAGCGCGGCAGGAATAGCGCCGGCAAGAATCACGTTGTTATCGACCATGGCGAGGCCGCGAAAAATAAATTCGCCCAGCCCGCCGGCGCCAATGGCGGCGGCAATTGTGGCCACACCTACCGTGATGACCGTGGCAGTGCGAATCCCTGCGACGATGACATTGGAAGCCAGCGGCAACTCCACGTGCCAGAGCAATTGTCGCGACGTGAGACCCATGCCAATCGCGGCTTCACGCACCGGCGCGTCAACCCCGGCAATTCCGGTGTAAGTATTGCGCACCACCGGAAGCAGCGCGTACAGCGTGAGCGCCAGGATCGCGAGGCGATCAGCGCGTGCACCGATCCAGGGCACGGGCAGCAGCAATCCAAAGAGCGCCAGGCTCGGAATGGTCTGCATGATGTTATTGGCACCCAGGATTAAAGTCTTCCATGCCGGACGCCGGCTCAGCAGAATCCCCAATGGTACGCCAATAGCGACGGCCAGCAGCATGGAGATGCCGACCAGCCACAGATGCTCGCCCGTGAGCGTGAGCACCTCACGTTTATGGGCGACAAAGAAATCTGGCAGCGACATGCGCTAGGCTCCGGAGTTCAAGATTTGCTGCGTGGCCCGGAATGCATTTACGTATGGTTGAACAGAATCGTCCGGCGAGCCCAGAAATTCAGCCGGCGAGAAAATCCCTTTGAGTTTGCCGGAGTCCATAAGAGCAATGCGGTCACCCAGCATCAGGGCTTCTGCAACATCATGGGTGACGAAGACAATCGTTTTGCTCAGCGTTTTTTTGAGCAGCAGGAATTCGTGCTGCAACTCCGCGCGGGTAATGGGATCGAGTGCGCCAAAGGGCTCATCCATCAATAGAATTTCAGGTTCAGCCGCAAGCGCTCGCGCCAGGCCAACACGCTGTCGTTGTCCGCCGGAAAGCTCGTCAGGATAGCGGCGAGCATATTGCTCATATGGCAACCCTACAAGGTGCAATACTTCACGCACACGCGCAGCGATTCGCGCAGTGTCCCAACGCTCCAGCCTGGGAACCAGCGCGACATTCTCTTCCACGGTGTAATGCGGAAATAGCCCAGCTTCCTGGATGGCATAACCAATGTGTCGGCGAAGCTGAATCACGTCCCATTCGGCGGTGGAGCGTCCATCGACAAGAACCTTGCCTTCAGTCTGCGATAGAAGCCGATTAATGAGTTTGAGTGTAGTCGTCTTGCCGGAACCGCTGCGGCCCAGCAGCATGAGCGTTTCACCACGATGTACCAAAAGATTGAGAACAGAGATGAGCGTGCGGTTGCCGTTAATGCGGTAACTGACATTCGCGAATTCGATGGCCGCTGCTGAAGAGTCGTTCATCGCCAGCGAAAAGCGTAACAGATCAGGACAGATTTACGCAGAAAACCAAAATCTCACCGGGGAGACGCGATTGAGCTGGCCCGAACTGCATAAGGTAGGCGGAGGAAATTGAGTGAATGGTTGCTAATCGGGATCAGCAACCGCAGAGATCGGAAAACAGAGACGGCTCCGAGCCGTCTCTAGTCTCCATCTTCACCCTTAGGCCTAACCTTTGATCTGCAGCAAGTGAAAATGATTTGCGCTTAGGGCCGATGCGGCTGTACGTCAAGGATTCCGCCAGTCTTACCCTGTATTTCTTTCCCTCCGTAAGGAGTGAAGTAACAGCGATAGTGGTAAAGCCCGCCCGTGTTGAGGGTACGCGGCTCAGAATCTGCCATTTCCATCAGATCGTCACCGAAGGGCGAAACAAAGACTACGCGTACCGTGCCGCGCGCTCCGCGAAAATAGATGGTGTCACCTTTGTTGACTTGGGAAGTGTTCACCAGCACTGCGTATGTTTTTGGGTCATAATCAAGGATGATCTCTTGACCTATAGTAGGCATAGACGTTTCCCTGCCATTTGAAGCAAGCATTGTTGAAGATGCCACAAATCCTCCTCCCCTACTTGGGGTTGCCGCTCACTTGTATATAGCGTAAGTCTCTGCGCAAACCCGCCAGGTCAGGATGATGTTCGATAGTAATTTTCATTGCAGGGGGTATCTGGCCAACCATCTTCAGAGCTTGTTCGCGGTCTCCAATCGCTTCATAGGTTAGTATCGCGCACAGTAAGATTAGTTTGTCCTTATCTGGCGATTGCATCGCCTGGGCTATTCCACTTTTGGCATTGTTCTTTTGGCCAAGCCTGGCTTGGATATATGCCATGTGCGCCCGAACCAGATAGCTATTTGGGTTGATCTCCAGATGGGCTGAAGTCAATGCCAATCCCTTTCGATATGCTAAATTTGCTGCATCGGAATTGCCGAGCCGCCTCTCAACATCGCCGATATTAATCCAATACATGTAGTTCGACGCTTCCAGCACCGCAGCTTGCCGATAATACGGAAGAGCTTCGGCATCGCGCCCCATAAATGCCAATGTGGCCCCAAGGTCGTTCAGGCTGGCCGGGGTCGCTCTGATCTTTAACGTCTTTCTGAATATCTCCTCTGCTTCAGCGTACTTGCCCTGCTCGGTTAAGACGCCTCCTAGATCGCTTAACCCATCCAAGTCATTCAAGGCAAACTCGACTTCTTTCCTGTATTGTGCCTCGGCTTCAGCATACTGGGCACGGGCATTGTAAAAACCGCCAAGGAATTGATAGGGTCTGAAAAAGGTGGGATCCAGTGCAATAGCTTTGTGGAAATATTCCAGCGCTTTGCTATCAATACCTTCAATATCGTAAAGAAATCCACAGAGCGTCCAGGCCTGGGAATTCCTAGGATCCACCTCCAGAGCGCGCGAGCAATCTTCCATGGCTTGTGCGTTCTTGTTCGAGAAGATGTTGAGCCAAGCTGCTGCCAGCCGCACGCTGGGCGAGTCCGAGTCCAGTTTCTCGGCTGCTTGCAGATGAACGGCAGCCTGTTCCAGGGCTTGGCTGTCATTCTGCACGCGATACTTAGACAAATACGCCTCCACAAGCCCGGCTTGAGGTAAAGGTGAGTGGGCGTCCTGCTGGGCGGCTTTCTGGAACTGCACAATGGCCTGGTCAAAGCTGTAACGGCCCTCACGCAGATAGTTACGACCGGCTTTGTATGCGGCAACGGCGTCCGGCGAGATAGATTCAGGCTCTGCCGCACGCTTCAATCGAAGCGACGCGGTGATTGCGCCTGTCAAGCCACCAGGCAAATCGCCCAAATCGGCTTCAGAGAAGTGCCCTGAATAGTCGCGAACATGCGCCTGGGACTTCAGGTCAACCACGGCTGCTTCTGCGGTGAGTCCATTGCCATCGCGGCGCAACTCAAGTTGCAAAACATGTGTCGCATGCAGCAGACTTTGCGCTTGGTCCGGGCTCCTCACGCCTTTGTTTTGAACGGTTGCCAGGGGGATCAGCAGGAATTTCGGCTTACCTTTGGGCTCGTGGGCAAGCCTCTCAGTCACGTCATGCAAAACTCCCTCGCCG
>DATBVH010000345.1:0-7015 GCA_036515395.1 Candidatus Angelobacter sp. | reverse complement strand
AGGATAACCCTATGTTTTCCTCTATCCGGCTTGGGAATTCATTGTTAAGTTTGTTTGATTTGTATCAGTTACACTTTGATGCCGAGCTGGTCACGTTGAGCGGTTGTGGCACAGGAATGAACGTAGTGATCGGCGGCGACGAGCTGATTGGGTTGGTTCGTGGCCTGCTCTATGCGGGGGCCCAGACGCTCATGGTGAGCCTTTGGGAAGTGCATGACCAGAGCACGGCTGAATTTATGCGGGATTTCTATGAGGGATACAAAAATTCGGCCAACAAGGCGAATTCCTTGCGAAGTGCGGTGCTGAAATTGAAGAAAAAACATCCCCATCCATACTTTTGGGCGGCCTTTGCTCTGGTAGGGAAATTCGCATGAAAGATAAAAATTGTATTCTGCCTATATTTTTCGTTCCATCTCCCACTCTTATGCTTAGAAGCAGGCTCATCCGTCGACTGCTAAAAAGGGGAACATGGACCCGGAAGCCGTGTTCCCCCTTGATATTAAGACGGGGAAAAATAGTCACCATATGACTGAAGCTGTTCGCCATTTCGATATCACTGAGTGGGCTGATTACGTCAGGAGCACGGTCTCCAGCAATCAGAACAAGCTGATGCAGGCCCATTTGCAGAGTGGTTGCTCCAAGTGCGAGAGACTAAAGGGAATCTTGTCAAAGTTCGCTGCGGTATGTTCGCGTGAAGCTGCATATCAGATTCCTCGGGCCGCGGAACAGCAGGTGAAGGCAATGATCGGCCTGGCCAAAGCGCCACGCCGCTCCGCCCTGCAGCGTCTGTGGGCGATCTTGGTTTATGACAGCGTGAATGATCCGCAACCAGTTGGGGTACGCGGCACCCATCAGATTAATCGCCAGGTGCTTTTCCACGCCGGCGACTACTCCGTCGATCTTCGATTTGAGCACGAAAAAGGATCTGCCAGCATGGTGCTGGTTGGCCAGATTGCCAACCAGAAAACACCCGACGAGCTGCTGGCCAATCTACCCGTAATTCTGGTAGCAGGAAACCGCGAAGTCACCCGTTCGATCAGCAACACCTTCGGTGAATTCCAGCTTGAGTATGTTCCGGAAAGCGATCTTCGCTTGCTGGTACCGCTTGAGTCCAGGGGCCAGGAACTGGAAGTACAGTTAGGCAAGACGCCCCAACTGTAGGGAAACCCGCTTTAAACATTGCATTGGATCTGGGACAAGGACAATGAGGAAATCCCTTCAACTTTTATTAGTGTGTCTGGCGCTAGGTCTGCCGCTATCGGCTCAGACGAGCTACATTCTCACTGCGTCCCCCAGCAATGTGCAGAGCGTAGTCAACAGCCACGGATTGACCGTAGTGAAAGAGCTGTTTGATGGCACCAATTGCGTCATGCTCGTCACCTCGCCGTCGGCGGATGTTTCGGGCACGGAAACCGAGGTCGAGTCTGACCTTAAAGTGCTAAGTTTTGAACCCGAACAACGCGCTGAGCTGCCGGAATTGACCGGTCTTACGCAGCCCACGCTTACTCAATCCACAACCAGCATTCTCGATACGCTGCCTGGTCGCACTTTGGTTTCGTTCTTCGGCAGCACGGTTCCCAGCAATTACAGCATACAGACCGCTACCAGCATCATCCGCCTTGGCGATGCCCGCACGGCCACAAAGCTGACTGGCGCAGGCACTGTAGCGATTATCGATACTGGCGCCGATCTGAACCATCCCGCACTCTCTGCCGCGTTGGTCACCGGCTATGACTTTACCCGTGACGCTTTAGGCGCTTCTGAACTGGTTGATCTTGATCCTACGGTCGCTGCCAAGTTGCAGCAATCCACCACCAGCATCCTGGATGCGCAGAACCTCCTGGTACTTAATTCGGCGACGGCGATCCTGAACCAGTCCACGACATCGATTCTGGACCAGTCAACCACTTCGATCCTGGATAGCTCGCTGGCGGAGTTTGGCCACGGCACCATGACGGCCGGCATCGTGCATCTGGTAGCGCCAACGGCAAAGATCATGCCGCTTAAGGCATTTCGTGCCGATGGATCATCGAATCTCTCAGACATTATCCGGGCCATATACTACGCTGCTGACCACGGCGCCAACATTATCAGCATGAGCTTCAGCATGGCGCAGTCTTCACCTGGATTGCAGGCTGCGATTCAGTATGCGCTGAGCAGGAACGTGGCAACGGTTGCTTCTTCTGGCAACGACGGCTCAAAGACATTGGTTTATCCCGCCAGTTACGGTGGCGTGCAGGGAATTGGTTCCAGCACCAATACCGACCTTAGAAGCGTATTTTCAAATTTTGGCTCAGGCGTGGTGACGTTTGCCGCTCCGGGAGAAGGCATTATCACCACTTATCCTGGCGGAAACTATGCCGCAGGATGGGGAACATCTTTCAGTACGCCGATGTTTGCCGGGGCAGCCGCGCTGGTGTTGCAAGCACGGCCTGCAAGCAAGCCGGGCGATATCACCAACGCCCTTTCCAAGACCAAGCAGATTAGTGACATGGGTTACGGCCGCATTGATCTGTATCAGTCGCTCATAAATCTGGTCTCAAGCAACTCCACCAGCAGTACTAGCGGCACGAGCGGCAGCAGTAAATAATCTGGATTCTTACCCCCTTCCTCCAGATCACTCAGGATTTATTAACAAGTCTAAGAATTTCCAAAGTTTTTAGCCTTCATTGCAGGTTTCCTTGATAACAGCTGATGCACGTCCATACGGGTCACTGATTCATTCTTGTCAATTACTAGTAGCATGTTAAGTCTTTGTTTATCATCAGATTAAGTGTTGTTGGTAAAATTGTTGCACACGCTTTTTGTGCCGTGACATTCGTTTTACATTCGTTTTCTTATAATCCCCCCAAAAATTCCTCAACATTCCGTCGAGCTAGTCTGGCTATACTTTTCTCAAGTTCGACGGATTAACTTGAAGGGAGCCCTCCCCAGGCTCAGTAAGTGGCTTGAGGAGGCACTTAAAGCAATGAGCAGCAGATTCAGAGTGCTTGCAAAAGTTTGTAGCGGCTTGTTTCTATTGATGGGACTGTCGCTCCGGGCACAGGACAATTTCGTCCTGGTGACGTCACCTGACAAAGTGCAGGACGTATGCGGGCGGCATGGTCTCACGCAACTGACACAAGGCTCTTCACACGGCATTTTTCTGGTTTCAACTTCCTCTATTGATCCCAGCATTTCCACTGACAGGGCAGTGCAAAGTTTTGAGCGTAATCATGCTCTTGGCCTGCCTGAGCTGTCCGGCGCAACCGTCGCCAACCTGACCCAATCCACTACATCGATTCTTGACGGACTGCCGGGCCGCACCATTGTCAACTATTTTGGATCGCAGGTGCCGAGCAACTATGTGACTCAGCCTGCCACTGCCATTATCCGCCAGGGTGACTTGCAGGCGGCCTCCGGTTTCACCGGCACGGGAATCACAGTCGCAGTAATCGATACGGGCGTTGATACCTCGCACCCTACACTGCAAGCAGCTCTTGTTCCGGGATTCAACTTCATCGCCAATGTCAATGATCCCTCTGAGCTTGTGGATTTAACGCCCGCGATGGCCGCAGCCCTGACCCAGTCGACCACGAGCATTCTCGATGGCCAGAACCTGGTGCAGTTGAACGCTTCTACGGTGGCAATTCTCAGCCAGTCGACCACCAGCATTCTGGATGGCGCTCCCGGCGAGTTTGGTCACGGAACCATGACTGCAGGCCTTGTTCACCTGGTGGCGCCCAACGCACACGTCATGTCGTTGAAGGCTTTTGCCGGTGACGGAAGCTCCGATCTCTTCAACATCGTGCGCGCAATTTATTACGCCGCGGACAACGGAGCCAACGTTCTGAGCATGAGTTTTGAGATTGGACAGAGTTCGCCTGCGCTGCAGAACGCCATACAGTATGCGCTCAGTAAAAATGTAATAGTAGTGGCATCTTCAGGGAATGATGGCGGACAGGTCCTGGTTTATCCCTCGGCCTACAACGGCGTGATCGGAGTGGGTTCTACGAGCAATTCTGACGTGAAGAGCAGTTTCACGAATTTTGGCACCAACTCCGTGTTCATTGCCGCTCCCGGTGAAGGCGTCATTACAACTTATCCGGGCGGAAATTATGCAGCAGGCTGGGGAACGTCATTCAGCACTCCGCTGGTTGCCGGTGAAGCGGCGTTGGTATTGCAGGCGCGGCCTACCTACAAAGTGGGCGATGTGGCAAATGCAATTACCCGCGCGGTCGCCGTGCAACAGATGGGACATGGACGCGCCGATCTTTGTTTAGCATTGTCCAGCATCGGCGTTGGCGCCTTCTGTAAATAGCTCTGCAAAGAGACGCGGAACCCTTCCAGTGCTCCGCGGTAACAGAAGGAAGTTCACGACGCGGATGAGTCTTTCCTTCGAGCCCTGTCTACATGGCAGGGCTACTTTTTGCTGTTAAAAAAGCCCTGGGGCCATCTGCGCATAGCGACGGAAGAAACTATCCTGCTTCCATTGCGGACGGCCTGCGTTCTCGGCAAGGCGTACCATCAGCATATCAACGATCTCCTCATACTTCCCGGCTGCAGCCATGTCCACCGGCTGGTCCAGATCGTCAGAAGGCGCATGATAGCGCTGCGTCAGCCAGTCCTTGAAGATCGCCTGCTGGGGCGATCCTTTTTCAAACCCCACTTTCATGGCCAACGCCGGCACGCCGTGCCGGATAAAGTTGTATTGATCGCTTCGGATAAATGAATTGCGTTGCGGCTCGGGGTCGCCCTGCACCTGTACTCCCACTGACTGCGCGACTTCACGCGCCATGTCTCCCATATCGGATTCGGCCAGCCCATACACCGTTAGAACTTTCAACGGCACAATAGGAAGGAACATGTCGATGTTGATGTTGGCAACCATCGATCCTGGCTTTACCGTGGGATGAGTGGTGAAATAGCGCGATCCGAGCAAGCCTTTCTCTTCACCAGTAACAAACACAAACAGCAGAGAGCGCTTCAGTTTCTTCGGCGATTTTTTCAATGATGCGATCAGGTCAAGCAGCACGGCGCTGCCGGAGGCATTGTCCATGGCGCCGTTATAAATGCGGTCGCCATTAATGGGCTCGCCCACGCCAAGATGATCAAGATGCGCGGAGAGCACTACATACTCATTTTTCAATTTAGGATCGCTGCCGGGAAGCTCCGCCACCAGATTGGCCGAGTCCACCGTTTTCCTGTTGACTGAAGCTTTTGCGCGAATGGCTGGGACAAGAGGGAAGCGCGGCAGCGGTTTGCGGTCTTTCACTAGATCGATCAGTTCCGGCAACGTGTGCCCGGAGCCTTCAAAGAGTTTTTGGGCCTTTTCCGGATTGAAGGCAACTGCCAGTTTCTCTCCAGAAGTTTCGTCGAACTCCGCGCCTTTGAGGGCCATGCTGGGATGGGCGCGGTTGGCTGAGATGCGCGACCAGGGGATGTCCATGGCTGTGGGATTCAGAATGGTAATCACGCCCACAGCGCCGGCCTTGCGCAGTGCTTTCCAGCGCTCGCCCGCAGACTGATAATGCGAAGCCAAAGCGCCAGGGATGTCCGCTGGAGCGCCCGGGAAGATTACCGCTACCTTGTCGCGCAGGTCGAGTCCAGAAAGATCGTCGTGGCCCAACTCCGGTATGGTGAGGCCGTAGCCCGCAAAGACGAGCGGAGCTTCGACAGATGGCGCGAGGTCTACACGCGTGCTGAAAATTGCGTCGTCGCCCAGCGTAAGTGGTTCGACCTGTCCGTTATGCACCAGCGCCAGACTGGAATCTTTCTCGACAATCTGCCTCGACTCAAAACGGACCGGCTGGTAATACGAGCCGGAGCCGACCGGCTCAAGTCCAGCGCGTTTTAGCTGTTCAACCACGAACTCCTGCGCTTTGCGCAAGCCCGGGCTGCCGGTTTCCCGGCCTTCCATGTTATCGGCGGCCAGGACCTTTACATAGTTCCACCATGTAGTGCCGTTAAAAGCGGTTTCCTTTGTGGAGGAGGTGGCACTGCCATCCCCAGCTGCGGCGCGGGCCTTGCTCTGCACTAGGCCGGCAGAAGCTTGCGGTTGGGCTTGTGCGACCGAAACAATACTTGTAATCAATATGGCGGTAAACAGCAGGAATGGGTTTCTCATGGCGCGAGCAGGTCCTCCCCCGGCACATTTTGCAATGGGTGCAAGGATATCATCGCGCCCCAATCCAGCTCTATTTTTGGGAAATTATGCAAGGAACTTTCTTGGTAGTTCTTCCTTTTTGTAAAAACCTGGATTTAATCCGTCTTATGAATTTAAAAGAGAATCTGGTGGTAATATCTGGTCGACTTTTACTGCTAAATTTTCAAGAAAGGACTCCTGCATGGCGCTGGTCCTATGCACTGGTGTCGACCCTGCGGTCGTACGGACAAGGCAGCTCATTCTTGAGCGTGCTGGCCATGTGGTGGTTCCTGCCCTGGACGAAGCCAGTTTGATCCAGGCGTGCCAGCAAAATAAATTCGATGTTGCGGTTGTGGGCCAGACGGTTTCCCCAAAGATCAAGCGGCGCATTGCCGGACTGATACGCGAAACCTGCACTGACACCAAACTGCTGGAGCTCTATACGATTTCTACCGGTCGCGTCCTGGACGATGCCGATTCATGGCTTGAGGTGCTTGCCGACGTGCCCCAGGAACTTGCAGCACGGGTTGCAGGGCTTGCCGCGAGGTGAACGCGAACCCAGTCCTGGAGCGGCATCGACCTAAAACGGTTGTCATCGTTGCAACATTCCTCTTCGCCGCCACAATAATCGCTTTCGTTATTGGCGAGAGTCTGCTTTTTCCTAACGCTCTGCTGGATTACATGTGGAGATTCAACCCAGAGGGCGCAGCGCTATTTCATTCCATCGGGCGAGTTTCAGGGGTGTTCCTGCTAGCGTTAGGTGTTGGGACGTTCTTTGCCGCGCGTGGTTTATTACGCGCACGCAGATGGGCCTGGTGGTTTGCTGTTTCTCTTTTCGCCATTGATGCATGCGGCAACATCGTCAGCTACTTTCTTACTTACGATGCGCTT
>DATBVH010000344.1:0-4278 GCA_036515395.1 Candidatus Angelobacter sp. | reverse complement strand
GTCCCTTTTCCAGCAGCGTGCGTGTCAACGTAGTCGATTCTCGAATATCAGCCTTCAGCACCACGTGATGAACAATTTTTTCTTCTGTGGGCTTCTGCTCTTCACCCAGCAGAAATTCATAAAGCGTGTTGTTGATGGCGGAAAGCTCGCGGAAGCGTTCGTTGGCCAGCACGTTTACGTTCTCCATCGCTTCCACTACGGCTTCCATGCGGCGAAGATCGCGATGGTAGCGCGTGAAGTCGGTAAAAAAACGTGCAGCCAGTTTGACGCGCTCAGCCGGCTTGCAGCTCTCCACTTTTTTCACCGCAGCATGTAGCCCACTGGCGGATAGCTTGCCGTGCTCTTCCAGCAGCGTCTCAACGCGCCGTCGCTCCTCGCGGGAAATCAGTGCGTTCTTGAGTTGTTGCGGATTGATCGGTGGCGAGTACTGCGCCAGCAGCGGCACAGCTTCATATGACGCAATCACGCTGTCAATCACGCCTTCGCGCTCCAGCAACTCCGCCCATGCATTGAGCAGCGCCTTCTGCGCCTTGCCTTTGGAATTGCTGTCTTCAGGCGTGCCGCCGGCCATGATTTCATGCGCATTTTCCGGCACGTTTAGGATGCCATCCACCAATGGGTCTTCGACATCGCTGACCAGCCCAAGCGATTTTAGGTATTGCGCCGCGATACTACGCATGGTTTCAAACCGGTCTTTATCGCGATCATAATTGCCCAGCATCACGTAGTGCTCGGCATTGAGTAAATTGTCCTGACCATCTTCCGTGAAAACCAGCCGGTTCAGGAACAGTTCGTATTTTGCCGTCATGGCATCGCCAAAGAGCGAGCGCCTGGTGCGTCCCAGGATTTCTTTTTCTGCTTCGCGCAGGATCACAAACAAGTCCTGACCGGCGCGCCGCAGCACGGTCTTTTTGTTGATCTGGAAATGGGCAATCCGTTCACGCATCTCCACCGTGCGGCCGTGCCCTGACTGGCGTGGACCTTCATAGGATTTCACCCGATTGCGGCAGCGCTCCAGCGCCACTGCATATTGGTGAACAAGTTCCGTGCGTTGAAATTTCAGAATGGCCAGACGAAAAAGCAGGTCGAGTGAAACGTTGTTCTCAGCTTTGGCCCGGTTCAATGATGCAATATGCAGCTCCGTCAACAGCCGCTTGAACTCCGCCGAATCCGATTGCCGATTCCCATTTCCATTGGGACGCATGGGCGGACGACCGGTCGGTCGCTCATCCTGCACCATGTCTTCCACATTCCCGTGCCTGGCGATGAGTTTAAAAATATGCTGGCGTGCAGCCTCAGTAAATTTGGCGCTCAGGTAAACGTCCTGCCGGAGATTATCGATTCCCGTGACCAGGCCTTCCAGAACGAGCGAGGGTTCGTCGCTGGTCACCACAAGCTGACGGGCGTAATCGGGCAAACTACCGCGTTGAAGGAACGAAAACGACATTTCGGCCGGTTAAATGCGGGGGAATGCCGAGATTGTACCCCAGTTGTGCATGTTCCCTTAGGTTACTAATGGCACCTTCAACGCAGCTATTAGACTAGTTCTGAAAGCGAGAATTTCTATTGTCCCATTTTTCTTGCTTTCTCAAATTCATCGCCCTGCTGCCAACCCGCCAAAGCGGGCTGATTCGCGGCTTCCCAACCCAGGACCAAGCCGAACTTTGCCAGTTTGGCGTCGGAAGTAAAGTCCATGTCTGGCCGGTATTCGTCAGAAGGCTGATGATATCGATGTGCGACATAGTCGCGCTCTTTTTCTTCGCCCCAAGCCTGATCATGTCCTTTAAAGAGAACGCCTTCATTCACGCTGAATGCCGGAACGCCAACTCGAGCCAGACTAAAATGGTCAGACCGGTAATAATGCCCAGCTTCAGGATGATCATCCGGTTGGATCTCCATGGCAAAATCCTTTGCCACTTTTTCTACCAGCGGATATACGGTCGTGCGCTCCGCCCCGGAAATCACCAACTGCTGCGGCTCTCCTAACGGCTGAATGGCGTCATAGTTCAGGTCAAGTGAAATATTTTTGGCTGGTATAGGAGGATGCTGCCCCAGATACTTTGATCCCAGCAAGCCCTGCTCTTCCGCCGTAACAGCGGCAAAAATCATTGTCCGTTTGGGCTTCTCTGTGACAGAAGCCACCACGTGCGCCAGTTCCAGCAGGATTCCACACCCCGTCGCATTATCCGCTGCGCCGTTGTAAATATTGTCGCCCGGCTCATCCGGATGGATTCCCAGATGATCGTAGTGTGCTGTGTACAGGATTGCCTGCTGTGCGGCCTTGGGATCGGAGCCCTTCACCTGCGCCAGAACGTTTCTGGAAGTAAAGCTGCGCACTTTACTTACGATGGTTTCTTTCACGCGCACCGGCATTTCCACGGGCTTAAAGCTGCGTGTGGTTGCGTCTTGCAACATTTTGTCCAGGTCCATTCCTGCCGCCGATGCCAGTTTGCGCGCCACTTCCAATTGGATCCATCCTGCAGACTTCAGCTTGGGATCCGTATCGTCCTTCAGTAGCGACGACTCGCCGTCCCAGGAGTTGCGCACGACCTCCCAACCGTAACTAGCCATATCCGTTTTGTGGATCAGCACTACGCCCACCGCGCCGCGGCGCGCCGCTTCTTCATACTTATAAGTCCAGCGGCCATAATAGGTGAGGGCGCGGCCTTTGAAGAAGTTAGGATCATCTGAAGACGGCTCATTCACCAGCATCAGCAGCATCTTGCCCTTCACGTCCGCGCCTTTGTAATCATCCCAGTTGTATTCAGGGGCGCTGATTCCGTAGCCAACAAAAACCAGCGGCGCATCTATCTCAGACTTTTGCGCGTGTGTCTGATCGTTGGCAACGTAATCATCGGCAAATTTAAGTTGCATCTCTGGCCCGGATTTGGGCACAAAGGAAAATTGAGTCTGGTTGGGATCTGTCGTCACACCAAAAAAATTGATCTGTTGGAAATACGTTCCATGCTCTCCGGCGGACGCCAACCCATAACTTTTGAACTGCGCGGCAATCCAGTCGGCGGCCTTATCGCCGCCCTTTTGACCGGTTCCCCGGCCCTGCAAAGCATCGTCAGAAAGGTATTTCACTGTGGCGCGGATCTTTTCCGCGTCAATGGCGTTCATAGCTTTTTGCGCGGCCGGAGTGGGCGCCGTTTGGCCATAGGCGGCGGAGCAAGAAATCACCGCCGTGAGCAGGATATTGCAGAGCTTTTTCATTGTTCCTCTTGGCTGATTTTACGTGCGATTACTGAATATTGCTTGCCGACTGCTATTTCCATCCGCGACCGCGGATTAATTTTTAGCTTCTCAACCCGGCTTGAATTCTGAAACGTTTTCTCCCGGCTGAAAGATCTGCGCCGCTGCCACGCCGCTTGTCGCGGCAAGACGGCGGTTCAATTGTTCCACATCGGCTTTCGACCAACTTACCGTGGCAAAATCGATTTCACCTTCAGATGAAATGAGAAATGTCGTAGGCACATTGGTCAGCTTGTAAGCGTTTGATACTGGATACTTCCCCACCGGATCCAGCAATACGGGAAAGCTGATGTTGTATTGGCGATTGAATGCCTGCGTGTCTGCAGCGTTATCCTGCGACACGCCAATGAAAGTAAACGCGCGGCTCTGGGCATAAGCCTTATAAATGCGGTCAAGATACGGCAAAGCCATCTGGCATACCGGGCAACTCACCTTAAAGAACACAGCTACCACAGGGCCTTTCTTGCGTTCTTCCTTGAGTGAAAACTTGCGGCCATCCAAATATTGCAGTTCGATTTCCGGCGCCTGAACTCCGGCTTCCAGTGCGGGCATTGGGTCCCCTCCAGCTAAAGCTCTATTGTAGATAACTTGTGGGCTTGGTGAAAATCACCTTCGTACTAGTGCGCTGCGGGCGCACGCGGACCTGAGATGCATGGCCCGCTGTGATTATCCGGCAAGTCTTTGCGCGGATTGCCTTGCTCATCTCGATTATCAAAGAAACAGTTTTGTGATTTTTGCGACGGCGCCCGAAACACTAATGACGTGCCTGCTGTTATTAGATTCGATTGATATATGTTGTCTCGATTTGGCCCGGACTGGGGGCTTGCAGAATAGATTTTGAACGCTGTGGAGTGAGCGCCTGAAGAGTTGTCGCCCAGCACTTTATTACCTGCTATGACTGCTCCAGTTACGTTTCCGCGCAGGACAAATGCAATCGCTCCCGATTTATCCACTTGCACGGTATTATCCAGGAACTTAAAGTCCGCAAAAGTGCCCCCGCCTCCCACCACAAAGCCATACTTT
>DATBVH010000343.1:0-2110 GCA_036515395.1 Candidatus Angelobacter sp. | reverse complement strand
ATTGCCTTGTGGAGAAACGGTGGCGATGCTGGTATTGGTGGAATTGAAGGTAAATGTGGTGCTAACGACACTGTTGGCCGAATTTACCGCAGATACGCTGACCGCGACCACGTTCCCGGCCACCATGGAAAGCGAGGCAGGCGCCAATTTGACCGCGGCTACCGTATTATTGGCCGATTTCGAGCCGCCGCAACCCGCCATCAGCGAGACAAACAGGACAATGAAGGCCATTCCGGTAAAAAGCGGGCAGCGTGCGTTCTTTCCCTGGATCTTGAGAGACACTTGATTGCGCATAATATAGAAGAGAGTTCAGTGTAGATTCTTGCGGGGATTTCTTCAACACCACGGCCAAATTCGGCGCAGGTTTTAGCGATCTTACGCGAAAATCGCGCTGTTCCAGACCAAGCCGGTGTTTCAGGGCGTTCTACCGAAAAACCTTGATTCGAGCTTGTTGCAGAACGAATCTAAACGAACAAGCCTTCAGTTTACTTGGATGATTCCATGTGCCTTTGTCCCGATTTGCCGGGTGGGCCGTGTTGACGAATTCGGGTTCCAGTTGCTATATTTATAAGGTTCCGCGAGTACAATTTAGCTTGACTGTAGTGAGCTGTAACGTGTTTTTTGCCCGATAGCAGGGCATGCCTCGCTGAAATGGTTCGCGCTACCTTCCCACGGAAGGGTATGCGGGCCAGGAGAACGAAACGGAGTGCCCCCGATCAGGCTCGGCGCCACCGTCGTTTCTCAACCACAGATAGGGTACTTCAACATTCTCCGCCGATGAGGCGGATTTATGGCTGCATGCACCGCAGCCAGTCTCGCATCGCGGGATCCTAAGCAGGCAGGACGCGCACGTGTGCGCGGCCATTTGTCTGCAAAAAGAGCAAAAGTTTTAGTAGCAACAGGGCAAAGCAGCGCAGTTGCGGAGCCCTTGAATAAAAGAAGGAAATAACTTTGCCGACATTCAATCAGCTGGTTCGAAAAGGCAGGACGGCGCCGAATTACAAGACGGCCAGCCCGGCCCTGCAGTCTTCGCCGCAGCGTCGTGGCGTATGTACGCGTGTGTACACGCAAACGCCCAAAAAGCCGAATTCCGCGCTGCGTAAAGTTGCTCGTGTGCGCCTGACAAATGGGATTGAAGTTACCACGTACATCCCCGGCGTCGGCCACAACCTGCAGGAGCACTCGATTGTGCTGATCCGCGGAGGCCGCGTAAAGGATCTTCCCGGCGTGCGCTATCACGTTGTTCGTGGAACGCTGGATGCCACCGGAGTGGCCAACCGCAAGCAGGGACGCTCGAAATACGGAGCAAAGAGACCGAAATGATCGCGTTTTTGCGGGCGTGAGCGAGGCATGGCCGAGCGTGAGTCCGCAGCGATCATCCTGAGCGCAAAGCGCGAAGGATCTAAAGAGAATTTTGTGAGCGGCAATGCCGCCGAGGTTTAAGGAAAAAAGCTATGCCACGTAAAGGACATGTTCCAAAGCGCGACCCGGTCGCGGACCCGATTTACAGTTCAACGCTGGTGACCAAGTTCGTGAACGCCATGATGTGGGGCGGCAAGAAATCCACCGCGCAGGGAATTTTCTATCAGTGCATGGAAAACCTGCAGGCCAAGGGCGGCGACGAGGCCCTGAAGCTGTTCAAGAAGGCCGTGGAAAACGCCAAGCCCATGCTGGAAGTGAAGACCCGCCGCGTGGGCGGAGCCAACTACCAGGTGCCAGTGGAAGTGAATCCGGACCGGCGTACCTCGCTGGCCATCCGCTGGATCGTGAGCTATGCGCGTGAGCGTGGCGAAAAAGGCATGGTGGATAAGCTGTCCAATGAATTGCTGGACGCGGCCAACGGTCGCGGCGCGGCGATCAAGAAAAAAGAAGATGTCCATAGGATGGCGGAAGCCAACAAGGCGTTTGCACATTATCGCTGGTAAGAAAGCCGCTAGCCTCTAGCTAGTAGCCAGAAGCTAGAAGCTTATCAACAAAGATTGCCGGGACGGAAGCTCGTCCCCGAATGCAAATTTCGCAGAATTGAAGATTTCAGGAAAATGCCCAGACAAGCTCCATTAGAACGTTGCCGCAACATCGGGATCATGGCCCACATTGATGCCGGCAAGAC
>DATBVH010000342.1:0-10169 GCA_036515395.1 Candidatus Angelobacter sp. | reverse complement strand
GTCAACCGTGGCGAGTTCCAAATTGCAATTTCCACAAATGGAAATAGTCCGGCGCTTAGCCAGTATGTACGTAAAAAGCTTGAAAATGAATTTGGTCCGGAGTATGAATCATGGATTGAGTGGCTGGGACGCATGCGACAGGCAATTCGCAGTGCTTTGCCGCGCAGCGAACGGCGCAAGGAGCTACTGCATCTGCTGGCGCTCTGCAAACCTGGAAAGTTTTCAAACCAAACTTCAAAAACAAACACGGGAGGGAACCATGGATCACTTGAGGAAATCAGAGTTGGAAGCCAAACTGAGGCACGCGTTGAAAGAGCATCAGCATGAAGGGCTGAACATGATCGGCAATGCCGATCAATTGCTGCATCGCCTGATTGACGCCGTGGAAGAGTGGACCGAAGGCGGCTTCATCAGTCAAAAGAAAAGTGCATAACTATGCCTGGGAAAGTCTACATTGTGGGCGCCGGCCCCGGCGCGGCGGACCTCTTGACCCTGCGCGCCGCAACAGTGCTGCGCGCAGCCCAGGTGGTGCTGCATGATGATCTGGTGCCGCAGGAAATTCTTGATCTCTGCCAAAGTTCAGCGCAGGTGGTTAATGTGGGCAAGCGTTGCGGCCATCGCGGTCGCAGCCAGGAGCAAATCAATGCCCTGATGGTATGGCATGCCCAAGAGACGGAAGCGAAGACTATCGTGCGGCTTAAGTCCGGTGATCCGGCGGTCTTTGGACGGCTGGGTGAAGAACTGGACGCGCTGCGACGAGCCGGAGTTGAGTTTGAAATTATTCCGGGGATAACGGCTGCCAGTGCCGCAGCAGCAGCGGCGGGAATTACGCTAACGGACCGCCGTGCAGCTTCAGCTTTGGTGGTAGTCACGGCGCATAATTGCCGGAACGCATCTCTCAGCGAGACTATAGTCGAACCCGCGCGCTCGACCTATGCACTTTATATGCCCGGTCCGGACTACTCTAAAACCGTGCAAGGGCTGTTGGAATCGGGCCACAAGCCAACGGCTCCATGTGCTGTAGTTTCCAATGCCGGGCGGAAGAACGAAGAAGTGCGTTATCTGACTCTGCAAGGGCTGGCATCCGCCAAAGGGATTTCTGCGCCCGCGATGCTGATTGTGGGCGACGTGGCAAGAGAACATCTACGACGGAGACATGGAGACACGGAGTTTCTAGAATCTCGAGCGCAGCGAGAGATCCCTATAGCCGTCGATAGGAAGCTTGTTGAAGGCATTTAACCAGAGCGCTTTTCTACTGACGACAAACCAAGGCAACTATAGAGTCCCCTCGCTATGCTCGGGGTTCAGAAAACTCACCCGCCCGCTATCGACGGCACCAGCGTTACCTCATCCCCTTCTTTGAACTTATACTCTTTGCCGAGGAAGCGAATGTCTTCGTCATTAACGTAAATGTTCAGGAAGCGACGAACGTTGCCCTGTTCATCGCGCAGGTGGGGCTTTAGGTCAGGGAAGCGGCTGCCCAGCGAATCGAGCAATCCAGCCAGGTCAGCGCCTTCACAATCACAGTGATCAGCGCCCGCAGTGTGGCGACGAAATGCGCTCGGAATGGAAACTTTAACGCTCATTAAGCAGCTCCTTTGCCGGCGGTGCGCGCGCCGACGAATTGAGTTTCAAGAAATTGTTCGAAGGCCGCCAGCTTGGGCGGAATCGGTTCAACGGCATCGAATTTGCTTGCAAGAGCGTCGGTGGTTTTAAGGCCGTTTCCGGTGATGCAGAGGACAGTCGTCTCGTCCGGACGGATACGTCCCTGCGCATAGAGCTTGCGCGCCGCAGCCACGGTAACGCCGCCGGCAGTCTCGGTGAAGACGCCTTCACTTTCGGCCAGCAGCGTCATTGCTTCCACGATCTCAGGATCGCTGGCGTCTTCCGCCCATCCGCCGCTACCGAGAATAGTCTTGGCGGCATAAAAACCGTCAGCAGGATTGCCGATGGCAAGAGAGCGTGCGATGGTCTGCGGCTTCTGCGGCTCAATCTCGTTGCGTCCAGCTTTTACGGCCACACTGATTGGACTGCAACCGGTGGCTTGCGCGCCAAAGAACTTGACCTGCTTTTCTTCGACAAAGCCAAGGTTGATGAGTTCTTTGAAAGCTTTGTAGATCTTGGTGATCAGCGAGCCACCGGCCATCGGGACGACGATGTTGTCAGGCAGCCGCCAGCCAAGTTGCTCAGCGATTTCGTAACCCACGGTCTTCGATCCCTCGGCATAGTAGGGCCGCAGGTTCACGTTAACAAAGCCCCAGCAATGTTTGTCCGCGATCTGCGAGCAGAGCCGGTTCACGTGATCGTAATTGCCGTCAATCCGGACGATCTGCGCTCCATAGACCTGCGTGCCCAGAACTTTTGCTGGCTCAAGATCGGCGGGAATGAAGATGCAGGCTTTGAATCCTGCTCGAGCAGCCTGCGCCGCAACGGCATTGGCCAGGTTGCCGGTGGAAGAGCAGCTGATGACATCGAAGCCAAATGCCTTGGCCTGTGTGAGCGCAATCGCCACCACGCGATCTTTGAAGCTGAGTGTAGGGAAACAGACCGCATCATTTTTCAGGTATAAGGAGCGGCTGCGCACAGTCTCGCCCAGCTTGGCCGCTTTCAGCAGAGGCGTGAATCCAGCGGGCGTGGAGGCGTCATATGTATCGGGCAGGGGCAGCAGCTCTTTATAGCGCCACAGATTGGTCGCGCGGCTTGCGATTTTGTCTTTGCTGATTTCTTTGCGGATGCGATCCCAGTCATAGGCCACTTCCAGCGGCGCAAAGCAATTCTGGCAAAAAGAAATCGGCTGGTTGCCCCATCGGGTCTGGCATTCGCGGCATCGCAATTCATAACGCAGGTTGGTACTCATTTCAAATCTCCTCCGGTTCTCATCGGCGGCCGAGGGCGGCGGAAAACGGGACTAAAACTAAAAACCCGCTGCCCTGAGGCAGCGGGTTCATGATTGCTAAATAACAGCTTGCTATGAACCTTTCTGCCTCGGTGTGAACACACACATAGCCATCGCGCGACAGCACATGGCCATGTTGGAGACAGAAAGTAACATCAGGTAGAAGTGTACATGATCGATCCTGAGTGAGGCAATGCAATTCACGGCATCATGAATGGGAAAACAGGTACTTAGTATTTGGTACTTGGCTCTTGGAATTGAGCTTCACTTTGCTGCGACGTCTGACCAAGTACTAAAAACCAAGTACCGCTTTTTAGCTCGTCATCAACTCCCTGGCCCTGATCGTTGTCTTGATCACGGCATTCATCAGGGTCACGCGCAAGCCGCCCTTTTCCAGTTCCATCAGGCCTTCGATCGTGCAGCCTGCCGGAGTAGTGACCGCGTCTTTGAGCAGAGCAGGGTGATGTCCGGTCTCAAGCGCCAACTGGGCCGAACCATACAGCGTCTGAGCGGCCAAAGTGGTTGCCATCTCGCGCGGCAGGCCGACTTTTACTCCGGCTTCGGCCAGCGATTCCAGAATTACAAACACGAACGCCGGACCGCTGGCGGAAAGCGCGGTAATGGCGTCCATATGTTTTTCATCGACCACCAGGGCACGGCCCACGCTTTCAAACAGATGTTTCGCCGTTTCCAAATGTTGGGCCGTTGCTGCCGGACCGGCGCAGACGGCGGTCATCGCCGCGCCAACCATGGCTGGCGTGTTGGGCATGGCCCGGACAACGGGTATATTTTTTCCAAGTTTTTGCTGGATAAAACTTGTTGTAGTCGAAGCGGCAATGGATATTACAAGCGTTGTGGGCGCAAGCGCGGGCGCTATTTCGTCCAGCAACTGTCCCAGCACTTGTGGTTTTACGCACAGCAGAACAATCTCTGCTCCTCCGACGGCGGCCCGGTTGTCCGTGCCGACCGCAACGCCGCTGAGTTCGCGCGACAATTCCTGGCTGCGTTCACCATGCTGCACCGTGGCCATAGCTTCTTGCGGCGTGATGAGCTTTCGCTCGAGAAAAGACTCCAGCAGGATCGTTCCCATCTTGCCGCAGCCGAGCACCGCGATTTTCTTATGCGTCCGCGTCTTTGCGTCGCTGACGGCCTGGACTTCAGTGGTGGATGGACTCATAGACCGCAATCATACAAGCGCGGAATCCAGGCCGCCAGATGACTTATGGCATCAGCCGGGCTATTCGTAGCGCAAAGCCACGAGGGGATCGACTTTTGTCGCTCGACGCGCGGGGATATAGCATGCCGCCAGGGCAACCAGCGCCAGTAAAGCTGCCACAGCCAACAACGTGATGGGATCGCCGGCTTTAACGCCGTAAAGAACGCTCGTGAGAAGACGCGTAACTCCTAAAGCGACTGCAATCCCCGCCATGGCGCCCACTGCGATGAGCAAGAGAGCTTTTCCCATCACCAAACGGACCACGTTGTGCGATTGCGCTCCAACGGCCATGCGTATCCCAATCTCTCGCGTCCGACGCGTGACTTCATAAGACAACAGGCCATACAGGCCCAGGCACGCCAGCAACAGAGCCAACATGCCAAAGAAGCTGGCAAGTTGGGCCGTTATGCGGTCATTTACCAGTTGGCGGTCTATGGCTTCATTGGCTGAAGAGATACGGAACAAGGCGAGGTCTGGGTTCTCCTGGCCCACAATGTGGCGAACCGCGGGAAGTAGTGCTATGGGGTTGCTGGCTGTGCGCAACTCGAAGAAGGCATCGCCGCCAATATTGGGCTGATAAAAAGTGGGCATAATTTCCCGGCGGAGCTGATTGTATTTTGCGTCACCCACTACGCCAATGATTCTGTATCCGGGATACTTCGGTTCTCCGGGGTCGTCCGGATTGGCGTCGCCAAATTGCTGTCCCACCGGTTCTTTGCCTTCGAGGTATTTCTTCACAAATAGTTGGTTCACGATCACTGGAGTTGGGGAGGAACCGGGCTTATCGCCTCCGTTGAGCGCCGCCGCGGCGAAATCAGCTTCAGTGAAATCCTGACCCAACAAAATTGGGATGTGCATGGTGGCAAAAAACTTCGGCCCCACTGGTAACACATCAGCATCAACCTGGTCCTTGGAGTCAATGGGCGTTCCCGGTCTGTGAAAGCTGGTTGTACTCAGGCCGCCGCTGAGCAGAGGCATCCAGGAGTAAGTGGTGGATTTGACCCCCGGAAGCGCTGAGAATTTTTCTTGCAGGCTGCGGTAGAGGCTGTCGATTTGCGGGCCTTTGTATCCGGCCAGCCTCGGGTCAACGCCGAAGAGCAGCAGATTGCGTGTCTCAAATCCTGGATCAAGGCCCTTAAGATTGTTGAGGGTGCGCACCAGCAAGCCGGCAGTCACCAGCACCACAATGGCCAGCGCCATCTGTACAGAAACCAAAATGCCGCCAGAGGTAATTCCGCGCCGCTTTTGCGTCCCCATTGCGGCATCTCCGTTGCCGGCTTTGAGTGAAGATGTAAGGCCAATATCTGATCCGCGAAACGCAGGCGCCAGGCCGAACACAAGTCCTGTCAGCAATGATACGGCGGACGTAAAGGCAAGCACACGCCAGTCAAGATGAGCTTCCAGCGTCATGGAGCGGTAGCTTTGCGATGCCCACATAGTCACCAGCCCCTTTGCGCTCCAAACGGCAACTACCAGTCCCAGCAGGCCACCCGTCCCGGAAAGCAAAACGCTTTCGGTCAGGAGCTGCGCAATGATTCTGCCGCGCTTTGCCCCCAGGGCCAGCCGCACAGCTATTTCTTTCTGCCGTGAAGTGGAACGCGCCAGCAGCAAACCCGCAACATTGGCGCAGGCGATCAAGAGGACCACGCCAACGCATAGCATCAGGACATACAGCGGCTGCAGTATCGATTTCTGCGAGCCGCCCATCCCGCGTGGCGCTGACTTCAATTCAATGCTCGGGCTGTATTCGGCTTTAAAGACAGGCTTGTTAACGCCCTTGATCATTTCATTACGAAACAGCAGGCTTACAGCCGCCTGGGCTTTTTCAACTGGTACTTCGGGCTTTACCCTGCCAATGACCAGGATCCAGAAGGAATCCATCTGATCGTTTCTTGGCCGCCAGTGAGGCATGAGATCGGGCCGCCGCGACAGGGGAGTCCACACGTCGTATTTGTTAGCCAGGGTCAGAGCATCGAACCTGGGTTCGGTAACCCCAATGATGGTGAAGGGACGGCCGTTCAATTTGATCGTCTTACCTATGGCCGACTGTGATCCGCCAAAAGCGCTTTGCCAATAACCGTAATTTAACACTGCAACTGGAGCAGCTTCCGTCCGGTCGTCGCTGGCGACGAATAACCGCCCCGTGTACGCCCGAAGGCCCAGGGTGGGAAAGTAATCGCCGGAAACGAACAAGTTCCGCACCATGGTCGCAGGGCCGTTGCCGCTCAGGTCAAGGTCTTGCCAGGTGGCAAATCCCGCGATATGGGAGAAAACGTTATTCTGGGCTTCAACTTCCCTGAAAAATGGCAGGGGGAGCGAACATCCAAAGGGATGCGCTTGATCACTCTGGTCTTCGCACTCGCCGAAGTTCATGTAACCATGCGTTTCCGGCCCATGGCTTGCGCGCCACTGAAAGAGGAGCAGACCGCCGGGATCAGGTATCGGCATGGAGCGAAACACGACCGCGTCAATCAAGCTGAAAATTGCCGTGTTCGCGCCGATTCCCAGCGCCAGAGTCAGCACAGCGATGATGGTAAATGCCGGCGACTTGCGCAGCATGCGCCAGGCATAGCGCGTGTCCTGAAGCAAGGATTCAAAGATGCGGATGCGATGGACTTCCCGCAGGGATTCACGAGTCTGCTGGATGCCCCCGAAGGCGATGAGCGCCTGGCGGCGAGCTTCTTCGGGAGACATGCCTGCGGCGATATTCTTCTCAATTTCCTTTTCCAGATGGAAGTGGAGTTCGTCGTTGGAGTCATTTTCCTGGCTTGCAGGACGCGTGAAAACTTCGCGTAGTCTCTTAAAGTTCATGGGCGCTTCCTTTAACTTTGCTGCAGTACCAGTGCGATGGCGGCGGAGAGCCGCTCCCATTCGCCCAGTTCTTTTTCCAGTTGATTACGGCCGGCGCGGGTAAGCGAATAAAACTTGGCCCGGCGGTTATTGTCAGAGGTACTCCATTCAGAGCCAATCCAGCCGCGCTGCTCCAGCCGGTGTAGCGCAGGATAAAGTGATCCCTGTCCGACCTGTAAAACGTCCTTTGAAATCTGCTGGATGCGCTGAGCTATTCCCCAGCCATGCATAGGCTCAAGCGCCAGCGTTTTCAGGATCAGCAGGTCCAAGGTCCCCTGCAACAGCTCAATCTGGTTCCCCATTCAGCTCCCCTCGAATGTCGACAACAGTGTAGACGAGGGTACTTGTCGAATGTCAACAAGAGAATGCGGTTTGTCGGAAACTTTAGGTTCGGACGCCAGGATGGTTAGAAAAATTTAATGGAATATCCGAAGTTGCACAATATGCAGTGCAATGTCGGCTATCATAGCCAGAAAAACTGACAAAAAGTGGTGCAAAGCTGATGCAATTCCATTCTGGATCATCTAATATGGTGCCCCTTCGTCTGCACTTGATCGAAGCTTTCGTTGGATCGTCCCTGGCCGGATGACTGGTGAAGCCGCCACTTCCCAGGAGAAGTCCGATGTTAAAGATCAGCAAGGCTGACTACGATCTGATCCGTTGGGAAGCCAAGCGCAGCTATCCCCATGAATGCTGCGGCATTCTTCTTGGCAATGTGGTGGAAGGGCATCGCCTGGTCACTCTGACCCTTACCTGTGAAAACATGCGGGTGGACTCGCCAGCTGACCGCTACAGCATCAATCCGGAGCAGGTGATTGCCGCCCTGAAGCTGGCCCGTAGCCGCGGCGAGAGCATTATTGGGTTCTATCACTCCCACCCGGACCATACACCCAATTACTCTTCCACCGACCTGGCGGAAGCCCACTGGTTTGATTGTTCGTATGTGATTACCAGCGTGGAGCATGGAATGCCTACCTCAACGGCTTCATTTGTCCTGCTGGGGTCGGAGGACAAGAAAGCTTTTCAGGGAGAAAGCATTGAGATTGTGGCCAACCAACGCTCGCCGGTCTATGCCACCTGACATATAATAGATTGATGGTTTCCCACGCATCATTGCCGCAGCGTCGAATGCCTGCCATGGCCCGATGTTTCATGCGGGCCTCCCGCTAGTTACTGAAATCCTGCTTGATCATTCATGATTCGTTTTCTTCTTTCGGAAAGGAATTTTCCATGGCTACAACAATTGCCCCACACGAGTCACCCGCACTGAGCAATGAAGAAGTCCTACGCTACTCACGGCACCTGATCATGCCGGAAGTAGGCATGGAAGGTCAGCAAAAGCTCAAGGCTGCGCGTGTGCTCTGCATTGGGACAGGCGGCCTGGGATCGCCGCTGGCGCTCTACCTTTCCGCAGTCGGCGTGGGAACGCTTGGTCTGGTCGATTTTGACGTGGTGGACTTTACCAACCTGCAACGTCAGGTGATTCATTTCACCAGTGACGTAGGCCGTCCGAAGCTGGAATCGGCGCGGGAGAAGATTGCGGCCATCAATCCATACGTTAACGTGAAGACCTTTGACACCAAACTTACCAGCCAGAACGCGCTGGAAATCTTTTCTGACTTTGACATCATCGTGGACGGAACGGACAATTTTCCAACCCGTTTTCTGGTCAATGATGCCTGCGTGTTTACCGGCAAACCGAATGTATATGGATCGATCTTCCGGTTTGAAGGCCAGGCCAGCGTGTTTGCAACCAAGGATGGGCCCTGCTATCGCTGCTTGTATCCTGAGCCGCCACCGCCGGGGCTGGTTCCTTCCTGCGCGGAAGGCGGAGTGCTTGGCATTCTTCCCGGCTTGGTTGGCCTGATTCAGGCGACGGAAGCCATCAAACTGATTCTGGGCGCGGGCCAGCCGCTCATCGGGCGGCTGCTACTGGTGGACGCCATGGGCATGAAGTTTCGCGAACTCAAGCTGCGCAAGAATCCTGACTGCGTAGTTTGCGGAACTAATCCTACTGTGACTAAACTCATTGATTACGAAGAGTTCTGCGGACTGCGAGGCCAGGAGAAACCAGTGAGCAACGGCGTGCCTGAAATCAGCGTGGAAGAGTTAAAACAGCGTCTTGACGCAAAAGAGGACTTTGTCCTGCTGGATGTGCGCGAGCCGCATGAATACCAGATCTGCAACCTCAACGGAGTTCTGATTCCATTGAATGATCTTCCCCGGCGCGTGCATGAACTGGATCCCAGCAAGGAGATGGTGGTGCATTGCCGTTCCGGCGCACGCAGCGCGCGGGCCGTTGGTTTCCTGCAACATGCCGGATTCAAGGCCAAGAACCTGGCGGGCGGCATTCTTGCATGGTCAGATCGCATTGATCCGAAGGTGCCGAAATACTAGGCAGGACCGCTTGAAATGGCGCAGCTGGAATGGCTGCGCCAAAAGGGTCCATCGGGCAAGAATAGCGTTAGCTAAATCGCAGGCTCGTCGTCTTCCTTTGTGTCCACAATTTCTTCGTCGCGGGGAGGAAGCTCAATATCTTCCATCTGCTTCTTCTTGGCCTTGTTGTTCAACTCGTTGCGGCGTTCCTGTGACTGCCGGATCACTTCCGCAAACCGGTTCTTCGATTCGTCGTGGGGAGGCTTCTTTTCCATGCCAGATAGGATACACAAAGATGGCGTTTTTTGTCGGCTTCACTTGCCCTAACCCGGCGCTGCTTCTATCGTAGTCTCATGCCGCAAGCACAAACCTCGCCGCCGATCCCGGGACTCCAGCCCGGAAAGAAGGCCGTGGTGGTCTTCTTTGAAACTGACTGTCCCACCTGCCAGCTGGCTCTGCCGTATTTAAATTCCCTTAAGCAGGATTCGGTTCAGGTGATTGGGCTTTCGCAGGATGATGAGCGCTCGACGCGTGAATTCGTGAGCCAGTTGAAAATTTCTTATCCAGTAGAGCTCGATGCAGGGTTGAAGATTTCGCGGGCTTACGATCCGCACAATGTCCCGACGTTTTATCTCATTGACGAAAACGGACAGGTGCAGCGGACGCTGGTGGGTTTCGATAAACAAGGCTTGAATGAGCTTGCAGCGGCATTGGGGCATCCGCCAATCGCTCCAGCGGACGATGGCGCGCCAGCCTGGAAGCCGGGATGCAGTTCGCGGCACCTGGAGCCGGAAGCGCAAGGCACAGAGCAGAAAAACACCCAGGAAAACG
>DATBVH010000341.1:0-10211 GCA_036515395.1 Candidatus Angelobacter sp. | reverse complement strand
CGGGGAATCAGGGTATGCCGGCTAGTGGAAACGTGGGGCTGGGACCGTATAGCGTGATTGTTATTTCCCAATAAGCAGCGCATTGCCCCGCCCATGACAGGGCGGCGCACAGGCTCTCCTTGTTGAGTCCAAAAAACCGGGTTACGCATCTACTTACATATGCAAACCACAAACAAATTCAGCCTGACTGAAGCGATTACACTTCTGACGTGTACTCCAGCAACACTGAACGCGCTGCTACGCGGATTGCCTGACATCTGGACGCATAGCAACGAAGGCAAAGACACATGGAGCGCGTTCGATATCGTGGGCCATCTGAATTTCGCGGAGCGTACTGACTGGATGCCGCGGGTGCGGACCATCCTTGAGAGTGGTGAGACGCGGGCATTTGATCCTTTTGACCGCTTTGCGCAGACGAAAGAGAGCGAAGGCAAATCTTTGGAGCAGTTGCTGGATGATTTCGCTCGCCTGCGGAGCGAGAGTTTAGCGGCACTGCAAGCGCTGAATCTACAATCGGCAGACCTGGCTCGGCGCGGAAAGCATCCGGCGTTGGGGCCGGTTACGCTATCAGAGCTTTTGGCAACATGGGCGGTCCACGATCTCACGCATCTGCATCAACTCGCGAGAGTGATGGCTTACCAGTATCGTGAAGCGGTGGGGCCGTGGAGCGCGTATCTGGGCGTACTGAAGTGTAGCGGGCATAGCGCGCCGTAATAGGCAGCTCAAGGCTGTTTGGCACGAACGAATTTGCCAAATTCAATGCGCTATTTCGGTTTTAGCTCGGTGCGCGCTTCGGCCAGTTCCTGTCGCTCCGGTTTGTCGCCATGCTCGGCTACTTTGAGCAACTCCTGAAAATGTGTTTGCGCTGTCTGGCGGTTGCCGGCCAGCTTCGCTGCCTCGGCGGCCCCATAGAGCGATCGGAAGCGATTGGGTTCCTTGGTCAGCGTGGCTTCAAATTCCTTCAGCGCTTCTGCCGGACGGTTTAATTCCAGCAGCATCTCTCCCAGTTGTTCACGCGCGGGAGTAAGTGGCCCGGGCGTGACAGCGCTCTTTTCGGTTTCATCCTCGCGTTCGGCGGCAGCGCGCATCGCGGCAAGCGCGCCTTGATGATCGCCTTCAGCAAATGCCACCCATGCGGATACTTCCTGCCGCTGAATCTCCACCTGATTGGCCCAGTAAGCCTCTTTCATGCTGCTAAGCTTGTCACGAAGTTGCTCTAGAGACCCGATGGCAGAGCGTGCGGCAGCACTATCCTTTCCATGCGCAGCTCCCAAGCCACGAGCAAAGTAGGTGATTGCATCAGTGTGCGGGAACGGACTGGGGTATGGTTCCAGCTTTGCCGCATCGGCCCAGGCGCGCCGTTCCAGGCAGTAGCGGGCAGGAATTGCCGCGTGAGCAAAGTATGCCGCAACGGGAGGGGCCGCTCCGCTGATGATCACCTTCGGATCAAATCGCGAGAATATTTCAATGGAAGATTCCACTAAATGCTGGGCGGCGCGGTCCTGGGCTGTCTGTAAATATGCGTAGGCCATGTAGTCGCTCGCGTGCAGCTCTTCACCTGTCTGCCCCTCGCTTCTTGCGGAAGCCGCAGAGGCTATGTTGGTGTTAATGGAGTCCTGCCAGTAGCCCACTCGCGTGAACGTGTGCGATGGCATGTGCAGCGCGTGCGGCGCCGACGGTGCAATGTGACCATAGCGCCGTGCGGCTTCAACGGCCCGCGCAGCCAGCGGTGGAACATCGTACGCGTGGATAATGTAATGGGCCAATCCCGGATGATCTGGATACTGTACAAAAAGTTTTTCCAGCATTGCTCCAGCTTTGAGCTGCCTGGCATACGTCTTGTCAGCCGGATCAGCGGCCGCAGCGAGCGATAGCGCGTAGAAAATTGCAGCTTCAGTATCGTCAGGATAAGCAGCGCTGAGAGCTGACATTGCGCTTTCATACGCCACGACACGTGAACGCTGGTCGATCTTAGCGGTGTCAGTAAAAAGAAGCGCGACTGCGTCAATATAGGCGCGCTCACGCTCAGTTTTCGCAGCCGCGGCCCGTCCGCTCTCGACGGCCTTGAGTCCCTTCTCCAGTTGCGTCTGGGCCTTGAGACCGGCGGCAAAGGGATTGCCCCAACTGCTCAGTGCGATTCCCCAGTAGGAAATGGCACACGAAGGGTCTTTTGCGAGAATGGAATTGAAGGCTTCAATGGCCCGCGCAAATTCAAACGAATGCATCAGCGCCACTGCGCGATTGAACTGCGGTTGCCCTGCCTTATCACACGATGTGCTGAATGCCACTGTTCCCAGATGCTCAGGAGATGTGTGGTGGTCAGCCTGGGCGAAACCGGGCCGCGGAGCCAGAAAAGCAACAAGCAAAAGCAACGAGCCGTATCGAACTCGCATAAATTGTGTCCTTTGAGTTAAGTGTGCGTGGTGCACATTGTACTCCGTATCGAAGCAAGTGACGCCAGAGTTCCAGGCCTTAGCGGGATGAAAGTGATTTCGGAAGAGCTGAAAAATCGGGAGCATCAATATTAGCGGAGAGGTCATTGAGCGACGTGGTGGCTCCGGGTTAGTGACATGCGTGGGCGCGCAAGGGACTACAATTTACACATAGATATCGACGGATGGAGTTGTGCGATGCCCCAGACACTGAACCATGAAGATGTAATTGCCAAAGCGGGACCGCTCAGCCAGGAAGAGTTAAACGCTATCAATCGTTACTGGCGCGCCGCAAATTATTTCTCAGTCGGGCAGATTTATCTTCGCGACAATGCGCTGCTGCGCGAGCCTTTAAAGCTGGAACACACCAAACCTCGGCTGCTGGGGCATTTTGGCACTACGCCTGGGCTCAACTTTATTTATGCGCACATGAACCGGGTGATCCGGAAGAATGACCTCAATGCGATTTACGTGACAGGGCCGGGGCATGGTGGTCCGGGGATTGTGGCCAATACCTATCTAGAAGGTTCGTACACGGAGTTTTATCCCAAGATCACGCAGGATGCGGCGGGCATGCAGAAGCTGTTCCAGCAATTCTCATGGCCCGGCGGGATTCCGAGCCACGCGTCGCCGGATACCCCGGGCTCTATCAACGAAGGCGGCGAGCTGGGATATTCATTGCTGCATGCTTACGGAGCTGCATTCGATAATCCTGACCTGCTGGCGTGCTGTGTTGTGGGCGACGGCGAAGCAGAGACCGGCGCATTGGCAACAAGCTGGCACTCGAACAAGTTTTTGAATCCGGCGCGCGATGGAGCAGTGCTTCCAGTGCTGCACCTGAACGGATACAAGATCGCCGGGCCGACGGTGCTGGCTCGGATACCGAAAAAAGAGCTGGTCGATTTGTTTGTTGGATACGGGTACAAACCGTATTTCGTGGAAGGTGATGATCCGCCGCTGATGCATCAGTTGATGGCGGCAACACTGGACAAAGTGGTCGCCGAAATTAAAGACATTCAAAGCGAAGCAAGGAAGAATCCTGATGCGCGGCGCCCGCAGTGGCCGATGATTATTCTGCGCAGCCCGAAAGGCTGGACCGGACCAAAAACCGTTGATGGCATTCAAATAGAAGGAACATTCCGGTCGCACCAGGTTCCGGTGACCGATCTGGAAATTCCGGGACATCTCAAAATTCTTGAACAGTGGATGCACAGCTACAAGCCGGAAGAGCTATTCGATAAAGATGGAAAGCTCATGCCAGAGTTGGCGGCGTTAGCGCCTAGCGGCGACCGGCGGATGGGAGCCAATCCACACGCGAACGGCGGCCTGCTGCTAAAAGATCTGAAGATGCCTGACTTCCGGCAATATGCGGTGAAGGTAACGCAGCCTGGCAGTGGCTTTGACGAATCAACGCGGGTGCTGGGCAGATTCTTACGCGACGTGATGAAACTAAATCTGGAGGCTGCAAATTTCCGCGTCATGGGCCCTGATGAGACGGATTCTAATCGCCTCTCGGCAATTTTCGAAGTCACGGATCGGGTTTCCATGGCCGAGATACTCCCCAACGACGTACACGTGAGCCGTGACGGTCGAGTCATGGAAGTGCTGAGCGAACACATGTGCCAGGGATGGCTGGAAGGCTATCTGCTTACTGGTCGGCATGGATTCTTCTCATGCTATGAAGCGTTTATCCATATTGTCACGTCCATGTACAACCAGCACTCCAAATGGCTGGAAGCCGTGCGGCATATTTCCTGGCGCAAACCGATTGCCTCACTGAACTACCTGCTTACGTCGCATGTGTGGCGGCAGGACCACAACGGCTTTAGCCATCAGGACCCAGGGTTTCTTGATAATGCTGTCAACAAGAAGCCCGAGCTTGTGCGCGCTTACTTTCCGCCCGATGCGAACACGCTGCTATCGGTGGCAGACCACTGCCTGCGCAGTAGGAATTACATGAACATTATTGTTGCGGGGAAACAGCCTGAATTGCAGTGGCTGGATATGGATGCGGCAATCAAGCACTGCGCAGCCGGAATCGGTATATGGAAATGGGCGAGCAACGATGATGGCGGCGAGCCCGACGCTGTGCTTGCATGCGCCGGTGACGTGCCGACTTTGGAAATCCTAGCAGCGGTTTCATTGCTGCGGAAGTATGTTCCCAGCCTGAAGATACGAGTGGTGAATGTGGTGGACCTGATGACCTTGCAGGCGGCTGGGGAGCACCCGCATAGTTTGAGCGACGAAGCGTTTGACGCGTTGTTTACCACGAACAAGCCGGTGATCTTTGCCTATCACGGCTATCCCTGGCTAATTCACAGGTTGTGTTACCGCCGCCGGAACCATGACAACATGCACGTGCGCGGCTATAAAGAAGAGGGGACTACTACTACTCCGTTTGATATGGTCGTGCGCAACAATATGGACCGTTTTCAGCTTGCCATCGACACGATTCACCGCGTGCCCGGGCTTAAAGCCGATGATGTAGTGGCAGTGTTCCAAGGCAAGCTGGCGGAGCACAAACAATATGTCTCGTCGCAGGGCGAAGACATGCCTGAAGTGCAGAACTGGCGCTGGAGCCAAGATTAGTGATCCTCTGCCTGAACGGCGGTTCGTCGTCGCTGAAGTTTGCCGTGTATCGACTCAGCGAACTGGCGGAAGAACGAGTTATTTCCGGGGCCGTTGAAGGGATTGGGCAGTCCGCAGGTAAGGCTTGGCTGCGCAGCGGAGACAAAGCGCTGCAAGAAGAGAGCGGCAAATTTGCTGACTACAGAGCTGCCGTCAAGGTAATGTTTGGCGCGCTGCATAGGCAAGGCGTTGAACGGCTGGCGGCGGCTGGGCATCGCATTGTGCATGGCGGCCCAAAGTTCATCAAGCCGCAGCTGATTGACGAAAACTTGAAGGCCGGATTGAAGGAATTGATTCCTTTTGCGCCACTGCATTTGCCCAGCCAGATCGCGATGATCGACGGGATTGCGGCGCATTTTCCAAACCTGCCTCAGGTAGCCTGCTTTGATACGGCGTTTCACCACGGAATGCCGGAGCTCGCGCAAAGATTTCCGTTGCCGCAAAAGCTTTGGGAACAAGGAATCAGGCGCTATGGTTTCCATGGGCTCTCTTATGAATATGTTGTTGGCAAGCTCGGCGCAGAACTTGGGCGGCGAGCCATTATCGCCCATCTAGGAAATGGAGCCAGCATGGTGGCTCTTAAAAATGGCTTCCCCCTGGATACCAGCATGGGCCTGACTCCCACCGGCGGATTCATGATGGGAACGCGCAGCGGCGATCTTGATCCCGGAGTGCTCATACATCTGTTGAAAGCAGGCTACTCTGCTGATCAGCTTGAGGAACTGGTAGATCACCAGACTGGGTTGCTTGGTGTTTCAGGGCAAACCAGTGATATGAAGAGCCTTTTGCAAAAAAGCCAGACGGATGATGCCGCTCGAATAGCTGTGCAAATGTTTGCCTATCAAGTGCGGAAGTTCATTGGCGCATATGCTGCGGTGCTGAACGGGCTGGATACGCTGGTCTTTACCGGGGGGATCGGCGAGCGGGCGGCAGAAATTCGCGCGGATATTTGTTTTGGACTGGAATATTTAGGTGTTGCCCTGGATACCGCAGCCAATACCCGGAATGCAGAGGTGGTTAGTCTGCCGGCCAGCAAGTGCACCATACGAGTGGTCCAAACCGATGAGGATTTAATGATCGCGCGCCATACGGGTGAAGTAGTCCTCCAAAATAAGCTGAAACCAATTTGAAACTGCACACAGTCGCAATGCGAGACATATCCTCAGGGCCGATGGGAAAATTCGTCCAAACTTTACATAGTGTGGCATTCTAAAAACAAAATGAAGCCAAACAGCTAAGAAAGTAAAGCGACCAAGTCTGCTTATGATAGCTGATCTTTACATACTTCGAATGGATGAGCGAAAGTATGTATAGGTTCAATGGTTGAATGCCATTCCTTCCATAAGATATTTCTTATATTTTTGAGTGACTATTGTAATTATTAATACGTGATTTAGAATTGCCGTCAACTTAATATGCAGTCGCCCCCTTAGAACGTGGAGAAGATTTCCGGATGCGGATACTGATCGCAGAAGATGATGCTCCCCTCGCGACAGTCATTGCCCAGGCATTTAAGTCAGAAGAGCATGTGACCAAAGTTGCCCCCAATGGCGACGATGCGCTGCATTTAATGCAGAAGGAAGTTTTTGACTTACTGATTCTTGATTTGAACCTTCCCGTTGTATCCGGCAGTGAAGTACTGCAAAAAGTGCGAAGTGAAGAGCGGAAGGCTCCGATACTGAGTGAAAATCGGGACATTCCAATCCTGATTTTGACCGCCACTGATGAGGTGGAGGAACGGGTAGCCTGCCTTGATGCTGGCGCAGACGATTATCTTACAAAGCCATTTTCATTCTCAGAGCTTTCTGCGCGGATACGTGCTGTGCTGCGGCGCAAAAACCATCCTGCACAGGCGTTTCTAAAGGTCGCCGACCTGGAATTGGATTACATGCAGAGGACCGTGCATCGCGGCGGACGCGTGATTGAATTAACGCCCAAGGAATTCGGCCTGCTGGAATACTTCATGCGCAACCCGGGCCAACATATCACACGCAATATGATCATTGAGCACGTTTGGAAGCTTTCGCCTGACACCATGACAAATGTGGTTGACGTTTATGTAAATTATCTGCGCAAAAAGATTGATGAAGGCGCAAAGGTCAAACTGATACGTACGGTACGGGGCGTAGGGTATAAATTCGGAGTCAATGAAGGCGATGAAACAACCGATGAGTGAGAAATGGTCTTCTACAGACCAATCCTACGCGCTTAATTCGGACTATTTCTTTTCCGGAGCCAGACGGCTCCGGAGTTCTTCAAGATCCTGTTTTGCATCCTCAGAGTTTGGATTCACGCGGAGAGCCTGTTCAAATGCCCCGATCGCCTTATCGGGTTCATTGTTGTTTGCATAAGCCTCGCCCAGGAATACCAGCCCGTCATCATCTTGTGGCCTTGCTACTGTGTATTGTTCCAGCAAATGTACAGCTTTTGCGTAGTTTCTCTGGCGCCAGGAAATTACGGCGACGGTTTTTTTCGCTTCCGGTCCATTCTGCTGGACCAGTTCAGTGGCTCCGGCTGCCACGATCATGGATGTGACGACCAGCGTTCCCAGTTGCAATAACTTGTTATGCCGGGCAAACACGCTCAAGGGCAATCCCACCAGCAATCCGGTGACGAAGCCTCCGAGATGGCACATGTTGTCAGTGTTTCCGTACATGCCAAACATAAAATTGAAAACTGCAAAAAAGACGACACTGCTGAAAATGGCCCGCTTCTCACCCGCGGAAATCGACAGATTGCCAAGCTTAACGCCGGCCAGAACCGCGCCCACAAGGCCGAAGATGGCGCCAGAAGCTCCCAACTCAGAGCGCTGGTGATCGTAAGCGATGCTTAGTAGCGCGCCACCAACGCCGGTGATCATATAGATTGCGAATGTCTGCCATTTACCAAAGAGACGTTCGGAGAGGTGGCCCAGACTCCAGAGGCACCACATGTTGAACCCGATATGGAAGATGTTTGCGTGGAGAAAACCTGCCGTGAACAGGCGCCAATATTCGCCGCTGAGAGTAAGCGGGCCACTATTTACGCCCAAAGACCTCAGATCGATGCCAGGAACGAAATCGGCAACGTATGCCATGATGCTGATGGCCATCAGCAGGGTCGTAGCAGGATAAGTCCCAAGACCTCCCATGGCCATAGCTCGGCGAGCGCGTCCCGTTGCTATTCCGGCGCAACGATCGCACAGAACAGGTGCGACTCCTTCTTCATTCACAGCAAGGGCTGTACCGCATTTCAGGCAGCTAGGCATCGGAATACAGAATAACAGCCCGTCACGTTACCACGAAGCAATGCATAAGCCGGACGGACGATTAAGGCGGGCCCTGCAAACTCTCCGGGAAATTGTTAGAATTTTAGTGTGGAACCTTCTTTACTTACCCGCAGCATCCAGAAGCGCCCTGATACATGCAAGTTTGAGGGACGAATCCTTTTTTTGACTGAAGATCCAGAGTTGATCCGGCGGCAACTGGCCGGAGAAGACCTGCCCTGGGACACGAAGAACCCGCAGAATAATCCCAAGCTGCGCGACGATATCTCCACGGACGAGATTACGCCCGCGCATATCTGTTTCTTTTTTGACGAGAAGCTGGGCGAATGGCCTTACACCGGCCTGAAATGCGGCAGTGAAGTCCCAATCAAGCGCGGTGACGTGAAGGCGGGCGGCTTTGTGGCCGCCGTGAGCGGAAAGCGCCGCGGCAAGGGGTCGAGCCGCGAACAGTCGCCTTATGCTGAGCTCAGTGCGGGAATCAAGCTGGTGATCGCGGAAAACATTGAGCGAATTTATAAGCAGAACTGCCAGAACCTGGGCGTGCTCACCTCCACGGATTTTAGTTTGATTGATAAGGTCCGCGCCGGGGAAGTGATTCCGCTCAACAAATTTACCGAGGGCGAAGACGATATTACGCGGCAGATCATTGAGTATGGCGGCCTTTTCCCGTTCAATGTGGCACGCATGCAGAAGAAGGTTTTTCTGCCACCGATCGCAACCGGCAAGCGGCCGATGACGATTGCCGAGAAAATTTTTGCCCGGCACATGTTGAATGCGGAAAACGAGCAAGGCGTCGGGGCTGTGAAGCCGGGCGATTCAGGCTTTGCGCGGACTGATCTCCGATTCAGCCATGAATATGTGACGCCGATGTCGGCGATCTTCTTTGAACATTTTGTGGGCAAGGAAGCCAGGGTCAATGATCCGGCGACGATCCTGTTTTTCCGCGACCACCTGACTTTTCTTGACGAAGTGATTTCAGAAGAAAAGAAGAAGATGGGCCTGCTCGACTTGGCAGGACAGCTCAAATACAAGCAGGAAGACTTTTCCGCCAAGCAGGGAATCCGACTACACGGCGAATTGAAAGACCGCAAGGGGTCTGAAGGAATTTGCCATTCGATTGTGGCGGAAACGTATGCGCTTCCGGGGCAGTTGAACGTAGGTTCGGATTCACATACGCCGCACGTGGGCGCAGTGGGCTGCATTGCGTTCGGCATCGGGACCACAGACGTTTTCAATTCGTGGATCACCAAGGACGTTCGCGTAAAAGTGCCGGAATCAGTGAAGGTGATTGTTCGCGGCAAGCGCAAGCCCAACGTTACCGCCAAGGATTATATTTTGTTGCTGCTGAGCATGGAATACATCCGCAGCGGCAAGGCGCTGGCCAAGGTGATGGAATATTCCGGCGAAGCCATTGAAGCGTTGAGCGTGGACGAGCGCGCCACCATGACGAACATGGCGGCGGAGATCGGCGGTTTCACAGGCATTGTTGCGCCAGACCAGAAGACAGTGGAGTTTCTGATGGAGCGTCGCGGCATGTCTCGCGCGCAGGCGGAGAAGTATTGCGAAGGATTGTTCAGCGATCCTGACGCGCAGTACGCGCACGTGATTGAGTTGAATGCCGATGATATTACTCCGATGGTCGCAACGCCGGGTGATCCAGGCAATGGAAAGTTTATTCGCGACCTGAACACCCCGGTTCCAGTGGAGATCGCTTACGGCGGGACATGCACGGCCGGTAAAAACGCCGACATGGATATGTACGCTCAGGTGCTTTCCGACGCGCTGCAACAGGGCAAGCGCGTGGCCGAGTCCTGCAAGTTCTATATCCAGTTTGGCTCGCAGGAGACGCGCGAGTACTGCGTGCGCAAAGGCTATCTCGATATTTT
>DATBVH010000340.1:0-2132 GCA_036515395.1 Candidatus Angelobacter sp. | reverse complement strand
CCGTCCGAAATCTCCACTGCCGTTTCATGGCCCTGACCTCTCCCTACTTGTCTAGCCTCTTGCCTCAACTTCTACACTTGCACGGGCGAAAGGCTGTTTCTCAATGGGGGAGAGAATACGCATCTTTTTCCAGTCGTAAGCGAACTCGGTACCACAGTCGAGACAAACCACGTAGGTTCCCGTATGCGTGGCAGCCTCGCAGCGGCGCTGTCCTGGCTTGCTGGTCTGGGGAAAGCTGATTCGTTTGTGCCAGCATCCGAACAAAGCGTCAAAGATCTTCACAATCTCCTCCTGGCTGTTGCATCAAACAGCCTCACACTTCAGAACTACCTGGGTTCATACAAGGACGGTCATCTAATAATGATCAGGCCATCGGCCTGATACCTTCGTTACTGTAAGTAGTGCTTTCTGCCCTGTTTCCGTTTCACTTGATTTTCCATATCCCGATGACACAAATTGTCATCGTTTTGTGTTCTGAATCATCGCTTTCAATAGGTTGAACGCAGGTATTCTGGATTTGTTGCATTAAGTTTCGTTGTCGGCTCGGATACTGACCCTGATGCTATTGAAGCCAAAGGGTTACAACGTCATAAGAAATCTCGATTGCCGCGGTTCCGGTGACTCTACGCCAACCACTCAAAGCCGCAAACTCCGCCAGATTGATAAAATTATTGCTGCATGGAAACCATTAATCCCAACGCTGTAGGACGCCGCTCCAAAGATGCCAGCCGCCCGTGGACATGGTCCATCGCCATGTATTCCGGCCCATCGCCCCTGCGTATGGCCGCCGCTCGCGGCGCATCCAATCCTGTGATTTCCGCCGCCGACGTAACTGATGTTCCCGCGCGCTTTGTCGCTGATCCCTTCATGGTCAATGTCGACGGGCTTTGGCACATGTTTTTTGAAGTTTTAAATAACCAATCCAACAAAGGCGACATTGGCCGCGCCACCAGCCGCGACGCTCTCAACTGGCACTACGAACGAATCGTCCTGCAGGAGCCGTTTCATCTTTCATACCCATACGTCTTTCGATGGAACAACGACTTCTATATGATTCCGGAAACGCTCGGCGCCAACGCTGTGCGTCTTTACCGCGCAACCTCGTTCCCAGACCAATGGGCTCTCGTCAAAGACCTGATTCCCGGCCCGCATGCTGATCCTTCAATCTTTCAGCACAACGGAAAATGGTGGCTCTTTACTTGCCCCACTCCTCATAAGCACGACACGCTGGCTCTCTATTCAGCCGACGATCCCGCTTCCATATGGACTAAACATCCTTCCAGCCTGATCATTTCCGGCAACAAATCCATTGCCCGGCCCGGCGGCCGCGTGCTCGATTACAACGGTCGGCTTCTTCGCTTCACCCAGGATTGCTATCCCACTTATGGAAAACAGGTCCGTGCTTTTGAGATTACCGGACTCACCGCGACAACCTACAAAGAGCATGAAGTAAGAGAGTCGCCGATTCTGGCACCCGATGGCAGTTCTTGGAACGCTTCAGGCATGCACCATATTGATGCGCATCTCGTGAATGGCTCTTGGCTGGCCTGCGTCGATGGGCTCGTCGATTACTGACAGCCATTATTTAAAGCTATCACTCAGGCTTTGCTGTCTTGCTGCATTCTGGTTGAAAAGAATGTGAGGCCAGATCAACGCACACAATCTCCGCCTTAAACGATCCCACTCGGCGGTTCGCGCCAAATGTGATACCGGGAAGCAAGCCGGTCCTGAAGTCGCGCATCTGCTCTAAAGTCTGAATCAATTTTTCTCGTGTTACGTTCTTGCCCGCGCGCGCCAGCGCTTCCACCAGTATCTTTGCTGCGCAATAAGCTGAAATCTGGACTAACCTGTGGTCACTGGCAAGATTGTGGCTGCTGAGAAAATAATCGAACTCATCCACCGCGCCTACTTCGGGCTGCAACTGCGGATAGGCGGCAAATATCCTGCCCTGAAATCGCGCCGGAGCACCAAGTATGTCTTCACCCAGCAACGGCCCCAGCACAAAAACTCTTGGTGCCCATTCAGCTTTATCGGCTGCCTGTATCCACGGCGCAAGCTGCTCTCCATCCCCAATAAAAAAGACCCGTTCGATTCCCAGGCTGTGCAGATCGCGGACAACATCTGTGCTCTTC
>DATBVH010000339.1:0-4945 GCA_036515395.1 Candidatus Angelobacter sp. | reverse complement strand
CACGGCGTTGGGCGACGATGCAGGCGCGGACAAGCCGATGGAAGCTGATCCGATTCGCGTAGTCTGCTTCATGACAGATGGTTATGTCGGCAACGACGCCGCCATCATCGCAGAAATAAAGAAACACACAGATGCTCGCGTGTTCTCGTTCGGAATCGGAACGTCTGTGAATCGCTTCTTGCTGACCAAGATGGCGGAAGAAGGCCACGGCGACGTAGAGTTTGTGACCGCGCCGGGAGAAGCGCAGGCCGCCGCAGACCGTTTCTATGAGCGTGTGCATTCGCCGGTGCTGACCAACATTGCCATTGATTGGCATGGATTGCCCGTGACCGATGTCTACCCCAAGGACGTGCGCGATCTCTTTTCCGCCAAGCCGATCATCATCACCGGGCGGTATAGTGGAAGTCCGACGGGCAAGATCACCATCAAGGGATATCAGGGAACCGGCGATTACAGTCGCACGATCCCGGTGGATTTCTCGTCGGCCGGCGCAGGCAACGCGGCGCTGGAGAAAATCTGGGCGCGGCATAAGGTGGAAGACCTGATGTCGCAGGACTGGAACGGCATACAGTCCGGCAATTCCAAATACAAGGCAGAAATTGTGCAGGTCGGCCTGGAGCACAGCCTGGCTACGCAATTCACATCGTTCGTGGCAGTGGAAGAAAAGACGGTTGTGTCAGACGGCAAGCCGGTGAAGGTTGAGGTCCCGGTTGAATTGCCGGAAGGCGTTTCGCCGCTGGCCGTGCCGGGAAGCGGCGAATTCAAAGAGCAATTCTGGAGCCGCGGTCAAAATACCGGTGGCGCGGGCGGGAGCTTCGGAACCCCCAAGGCCTTGACTATCGCCCCTTCGCCCAGCTACGGCACCAACCAGACAGTTGAGGTCACTGCTGACGCTCCACTGATTGATATGTCCTCATCTCAGGTCACGCACACCATTGAAGGAAAAGAACTGCATCCTGAAGCGCCGGCCGGCAACGGGCCGGGAATCTTCACTGGGATGAAAGACCGTTACGATGCGAAACAGAAAGCCGAGTGGGACAGCACGCTCAAACTGGTCCAGCCAAAATTCAGCGCGGACCTGCTTTCTTATTATCAGTGCGCGAGCACGGGCTCCACGCCAGATGGCAAGACGTGCGATCCTCCATCGTCCAAGGTGGTCAAGGTCAAACTTGAGCTGACCGAGGCTGGTTCGGCGGTCGCCAAGAAACTTGCGCTCGCAGGATTCAGCGTAGAGACAGGAAAGGGAACCGTGGAGCTGACCGGCAGCATTCTTACCTATCGGCTGAAGAGACTGGCACAGATTGCAGAGGTGAAATCAGTATCGCTGATCGAATGAAGGAACAACTCGCGTGGAAAAAACATAAAGGGGATGCCACACGGCATCCCCATTTACTATCTATGGAACGAGGAAGATCTACTCGCGGACTTCTATCGCTTGCTTGAGCTTGAACGTCAACGGCTGTTCCGCAGGGAGAACGATTTCCTTGTTGCCGGTAAAAGCCGCACCGGCCGTACCAGCGCCGCCGCCCGCCAATGCTCCGATGGCTGCGCCTTTACCGCCGCCAGCCAATGCGCCAATCAGCGCGCCTGCGCCCGCGCCGCCGCCGATGAAGCCAGCCGACCGCTTGCCTTTGCCCGAGACCGAGCGAGCAACCATGCCTGTGTCAACGGAAGTTTCCTTGCCGTTGATACTTACCGAGCTGAGCCGCACTTCCAGCAGCGCTCCGCCTTTGAAATGGCCCATGCTCTTAGCGTCAACAACGGTACCGCGCGCCGCCGCGCCTCGTTCAATTACTGACTTCCCATCGACAAGCACCGGCTCAGCAACGGTCGCGGAAAATCCCTGCCCGGCGCTGCTCTCCTTGGAACTAAGCGTTTCGCCCAGGCGCACGGTGATGACCGTGCCCGCAGGAATAGTGATGGTCTGCGGAGCGGGCTTACTTGCGGCAGATTTGCCCGATGCCGATTTGCTGCCAGCGGCACCATTGGCAGCATTGTCGCCAGATGCGTTGGGATTGTCAGTTGATGATGCCGGCGTGGCCGGCTTACTGGCACAGCCGATGACAAAACACAGCGCGAGTAGCGCCACAACATACAATTTGCACGTAGATTTCAAAGGGACCCCCTAGGTCAGACACTTGCGTGTGTCTGCTGAATTATAGCCCCAAAGTGAGAGTTATTTTTCTTTCGCTGCAGCAGCTTTCGGGCTCTCTAGTACATTGTCCGTGAGAATACCCTCAGGTTGTACCGCGTCAGACTGGACAGCGGCAGGCTGGACCCCGTCAGGCTGAATTGCTGGAGCAGCGCCGTTGCTTGCCTGCAATTTTTCCAGAAAATTCTTTGAGTTGAGCAGGGGACGAGCCAGGCTGGCGTTATAGGTTGTCCATTCGGCCCCCGGTTCGCGCTGGAAATGCGCGCGCATGCTTTCCATTTTTGAATCCAGGTCGTCAAGATAATGCAGCATGAGCGCTTCAGGAAACATGGGCATCTTGGGGCTGCCAAATTCATACTTCCCATGGTGGCTGATGATGAGGTGCTCAATCAGCGTCTTGTACTCCGGAGGGAAACCCGGCACCTGGGCGATTTTTTGCTGCAGCATTTCCAGCTCGATAATCATGTGCCCCAAGAGCTGGCCGCGCGTGGTGTAAGTAAATGAACGCGCAAAAGTCAGCTCATGGATCTTGCCAATGTCATGCAGGAATGCGCCGGTCAGCAGCAAGTCGCGGTTAATCGTGTCAGGATAATTGCGGCAAGCCAGGTCGCACAGCTTGAAGAGCGAAACAACGTGGTCCAACAGTCCGCCGATAAATGCGTGATGCAACGTTTTGGCTGCGGGGGCATTTTTGTAAGCAAACTCGATTTCAGGATCGGCAATGAAAGCGCGCACCAGAGCCTGCAAATGCGGATCGCGGAAGCCATCCACAAAATCCTTCACGGTCTGCCAAAGCTCGCCAATGTCCTTAGTGGTGCGGGGCAGGTAGTCGGCAAAGTCAACCTCTGACTCCTGCATGGAACGGACTTTGTGCACCGTGAGCTGGAAGCGGCCGTTGAATTTGTTGAGCAGACCGCGAATCTTTACGAAGTCATCCTGCTCAAAGCAGTTGATATGGTCGGCAACGTTGTCCCACATCTTGGCGTCAAGATGGCCGCTGCAGTCTGCCAGTGTCAGTGCCAGATAAAGCTCGCCGCTCTTTTTTGGCTTGGCCTGTTTTGAGACGACGAGAAACGAGGCGGTGATCACCTGGTTTTCAAAACGTACACAATCTGAAATGTAAAACTCTTTCATGGGTATTTGTGAGTTTACTGCAATTTTGCCGCTCGGGGTGTGCAAAACTCAGTAGGCGCGCGGCTCGACTTTCCATCGGTCAAAGATTTTGGCAAAGACGAAAATTTCAAACAGTCCGGGATCCAGTTCACCGTCCCGAACGGAAAGATCCAAAATTTCAAGGGCACGCTCAATCGATACGGCTTTCTTATAAGGACGATCGGCAGCCGCAAGCGCGTCAAAGATGTCTGAGATCGTCATCATGCGGGTCTGCACGGGAATTTCCGGGGCGGACAGTCTGTAGGGATAGCCGGTGCCGTTCAGCTTTTCATGATGGCCGCGGGCGATCTCCGGGACATTGCGGAGTTCGCTGGTCCAGGGAATCTGTTGCAAAAAACTGACGGTGTGGACCACGTGCGCCTCAATCTGAAGGCGCTCTTCCTCGTCGAGCGAGCCCTTGCGAATGGAAAGCATTTGGACTTCGTCCATGGTCAGAACGGGCCGCTTTTTCCCATTCATGTCTTCATAATGAAGGTTGGCGATGTCCAGCAACCGTTCAAAATTGCCTTCGGGAAGGACAGTAGGCTCATTGGCCCAGATGATTGCTTCCTCGTACTCGTTCAGTTCGCGCAACCGCTCGGCCAAACTGGCGTCAAAATCTTTTTGCGTCGCTTGGAATTTTTCGCTTCCCTGCTTCAAGAGAAAATCCATGCGCGCTTTAAGGCTCTCATTTTCCAGAGTGCGCCGGACGAGCCCAAAGCGCTGCTGGATGACTTCAAGCTGGGCGGGATAAAGTTTTTTGGCTTTTACCAGAACTTCTTCCCGAACGCCGACCTTGCCGAAATCGTGCAGCAGGCTGGCATAGCGCAATTCACGCATCTGATCGCGCGTGAACCGGACACCGGAGTAGGGGCCGTTATCCGCGCGATCTACCGCTTCGGCCAGAGCGACGGTAAGATTCGCTACGCGGAAAGAGTGGCCGGAGGTAGCGGGGTCGCGCGTTTCAATGGCGGTGACGGAAGCACGCACAAAGCCTTCAAACAAGCGCTGGATCGAATCATACAGCTGGCTATTTTCCAGCGCGACTGCGGCCTGTCCGGCCAGCGATTGCACAATTTCCTGCTGGTGCGGCGTGTAAGGAAGTACATGGCGCTCAACGGCCTCATGCGAATCAAGCCGCGCGGAAAAGTCACGCTTTGGATTGATCAGCTGCAGCACCGCAATAATTTTTTCCTTCTGGTTGCGGATGGGCACGGCCAGAATCGACTTGGTGCGATAGCCAGAATCTTCGTCGAACTTGCGGTTGATGGAATAGGGAACGTCCGGCGGGAGATGATAAGCGTCCTCAATGTTGACGATCTCGCCGGTCAGCGCGACATATCCCGCAATCGACTTTTCGTTTATGCTCATGGCCGCTTCGCGGAACGGCACCACGACGGTATCATTCTGCGCCAGCTTAAAGCGCAGCTGCTCTTGCGGTGCCTGCGGTGGCATGAGCGATCCTGATTGCCCGGGCGGATACAGCAGCGATTGAGGCTTTCCGCCTTCGCCAGTGCTTTCCACCAGATAGACCGAGCCCGCATCACTGCTGGTGAATTCGCGCGATTTGGTGAGGATCAATTCCAGAAGCTTTTCCGGATTGTGCTCCGCGGAAAGCGCCATCCCGATTTGATTGAGCTC
>DATBVH010000338.1:0-2945 GCA_036515395.1 Candidatus Angelobacter sp. | reverse complement strand
GCCTGCGTTGCGCAGCCGTTCGATGATTTGTGCTTGTTCGCCATAGACAGTTTTGCCGCTGGCAGTAGAAGCCACATGGTGCTGAGAGCATCCGACCGTGAAGGCCACGAGCGGAGCCGCTATAAGTGCCGCAATAATTTGTTTCATTTGATTCTCCCCGTGAACTGTTTAACTTGGTTAAGTGATAGGACGTAAACCGCGAACGAGAGAGTTGCATCATGTAAGAACACTTCGGCAGCTTCCTCTCTCAACCTGTGTCTCGGGTTGAAAGTTGCTGCTCCAAGTTGCTGCTGGATTGCGGTAATCCTGCTCGGGCAACTCGGAGTCCTAGGTGTGAATCCGATGCACCGAGGTGAATCATGCGATTGAAGTTTTTATCTGCGATGCTAGTGGCCTTAGCACTTTCTCTGGGCGCCATCGCACAGCAAACTGACGACGGAATCAAACAAGATACGAAAGATGCCGCGCACTCCACGGGCAAGGCCGCCAAGAAGACTGGTCATAAGATCAAAAAGGGAACTAAGAAGGTGGTCCATAAATCCGCCGATGCCACAGAGAAGGGCGCCGACAAGGTAAAGGACAAGAGCGCGCCCGCTCCAACCCCGCCCCCACAGAAATAAAAACTCTGGGAGAAGCGGAAAGGCGTTTATTTCGGTTGACGGCTTACCGTTATCGGACTTAATATCCGCTTATCCGCTTCGTCCGTGGACCACATGCACAAACTTGCAAAGACACCCGCCCGGAAACAAGTTTCCGGCGAAGTCGTCATTCCGGACAAGCTCTACTTTCGCATTGGCGAAGTCAGCCGCCTCTGCAGCCTCCCCAGTTACGTGCTCCGCTTCTGGGAAACCGAGTTCAACCAGCTCAAGCCCTCCAAGAGCGGCACCGGCCAGCGGATGTACCGCAAAATTGATGTGGAGAACGTGCTCCGAATCAAGAAGCTGCTTTACGATCAGGGCTTTACCATTGCGGGGGCGCGCCAGCAGCTAAAGGCTGAGACCAAGCGCAAACAGTCACCCTTACCCTTTGCTGTTCCCGCCACCGGCCGGGGTGAGTTAAAGCAAGTCCGGCAAGGACTTAGAGAGATTCTGGGAATCCTGAGTTCCCGGCATTAAAAGCAAACCAAAGCCGCAAAAGATTGCAAACGGGCCATTCTTTAGAATGGGACGATCTGCATCAGGGGCAGTAACTTAAGATTTTCCTGCTCCTTGGAAAGCTGAGCTGCATCCAAGAAAGATAGCTATAATGAAGTAGTAGCTCGCCTTGCAGGCGTTCTCCCGTCTTATATAAGAGAAATAAAGGTCGGTTCCTGATGTCGAAAAAGATCCAAGTCCTCCTTCTGACCAGTTCCATGTTGATCATCGCTTTTGTCATGGTTGGCAGCCTCGGCGTACATGCCTCCGGCGCCAGCAGCAGCGGTGACGTTACCCTGAAACACATTGGCGTTTACAGCGAGGTTCTTTATCGCGTTCGCGCGGAATATGTGGAAGATCCCAACATGAGCGCGGTCACAAACGGCGCGCTGCACGGTCTGCTGGAATCGCTGGACGCAGACTCCAGCTATCTCACCCCTTCTGAATACAAAGTCTTCAAGCAGAAGAAGGCGGAAGGCAAAGCCAATATTGGCGCTACAGTTTCTAAGCGATTTGGCTATGCCGCAATCGTTTCTGTGATCCCCGGTGGCCCAGCCGACAAGGCCGGCTTGAACTCCGGTGACATCATTGAGACCGTGGAAGGCCTGAGCACGCATGATCTGTCACTCGCTGCGGTGAAAAACCACCTGGTTGGCGAGCCCGGCTCACGACTGGAACTGACGATCATTCGTACGCGCAAAATTGAACCGCAAAAGATCACCGTGGTTCGCGACACTGTCGCTCTTCCGGCAGTAACCGAAACCATGGCGGCGGACAACACGGGCGTAGTCAAGGCTCTGGTGATGACTAAAGGCAAAGCCGCGGAAATCGCTGAGAGGATCAAGTCGCTGCAGAAAAAGGGCGCAAAGAAGCTGGTGCTTGATCTCCGCAACAACTCTGAAGGCGACGAAGAAGAAGGCGTGGCCGTGGCCAATCTCTTCCTCGGTAAAGGCACCATAGGCTCCCTGCAAGGTCAAAAGGTTGAAAAAGTAACTTATACAGCTGATCCGCAAAAGAAAATCACTGACCTTCCGTTGGCTGTGCTGGTAAATCGCGGTACCGCTGGTCCCGCCGAGCTGGTAGCGGCGGCACTTCTTGATAACAAGCGCGGCGACGTGCTGGGCGACAAAACTTTTGGCGAAGGCTCAGTCCAGAAGCTAATCGAAGTGCCGGATGGATCGGCGCTGATTCTCTCTATTGCCAAGTACTACACCTCAAACGGCAAGATCATACAGGATACCGGCATCACGCCGAACATCCTGGTGGCTTCCAATGACGATGTTGTTGCCATTTCTGATGATGATGACAGCACCACAACCGAAGAGCCACAGAAGACGCAGCCTAAAGAAGACGAACAGCTGCGGCGCGCAATTGAAGTCCTGAAAACGAAAGCTCAAAAAAGCTAACGCAGGTGGTAGTAGATGAGTTCCAAAGGCGCGCCTTTACGAGGCGCGCTTTTTGTTTCTGCCATAAGTACATGTTGCGTTTCCCAACTCACATGTCCTGTTGGCATGATGGATAGCGCGTGAAACCGTGCTATTCTGGCCTTGATCTCACCCCATGAACGCCGTTGCAGAGCCTACGCCAGACAAAGTAGCTGGGAAACCGCTCGTAGGCAGAGTTGTATTCACTGTACTGGTCTTGACAGCGGCATTTCTGGGGACCACGGCGGGTCTGCTGATCGTTTACTCCACTGATCTGCCCCAGATCAGCGAGCTGGAGCGTTATCGGCCCAGCACGATTACCGAACTTTATGACGATCAGGGGCGGCAGATAGGATCGTTTGCCTTACAGCGGCGCGTGCTGGCTTCC
>DATBVH010000337.1:0-2049 GCA_036515395.1 Candidatus Angelobacter sp. | reverse complement strand
AGCTAGCCTTTGTCCAGGCTCTCCAGGGTTTTTGTGAAATTGGGATCGGAATTACGCATGTAGTCGGCCAGCCGTTTGCGTTCTTCCGGGGTCATGGTGGAAATTCCTACCACAATGCGGCGGAGCGTGGCGGCAATATCGTCCACGTAGTTCATCATTCTAATCAGTTCACCGGTTGCTGGCATGCTGGATGTAGCTCCTTTATTTCAAAAATCTATTTTCAACTGTTCCGGCAAAATTAGCAAAGCGCCGCGATCGCTATGTCACACAGCGCGGAATTTGTGCATCTAAGTTTGTGGGAGTATTCCGCCCACAAAGCTGCCTTTCGCGATTCGTCCCATGAGAGCCAATCCAGCGATATTGACGCCAGAAACGAGCGGTATCTCGGAGTGCCTTGATCGCCTGGCGTCAGGGAAGGGCCAGGCCAAGCCGCTTTCCACGTATCGCGTGCAGTTTAATGCCGGCTTTCGCTTTGAGAATGCGCGCCGCCTTGTTGGATATCTGCACGCGCTGGGTATTTCGCACATTTATTCGTCGCCTATCCTGAAAGCCCGGACCGGAAGCCAGCACGGTTATGACATCACCGATCACAATCAGCTAAATCCTGAGGTCGGCAGCTATGAAGAGCTTCAGGAATTGGTGAATGAGCTAAAGAATTATGGTATGGGTCAGGTGCTGGATATCGTTCCCAACCACATGGGTATTGGCCTGGGCGGAAATCCCTGGTGGTGGGACGTGCTCTCAAATGGCCGCGCCTCTGAGTTTGCCGAATTTTTTGATCTTGAGTGGGAGCCGCTGAAACCGGAGCTGCGCAACAAACTTCTCCTACCCATTTTGGGCGATCAGTACGGCGCCGAGCTTGAAGCAGGTCACATAAGGCTGGTCAGCAGTGATGGCGGATTTCATATTGAATATTTCGATAAACAGCTGCCGCTTGATCCTCAAACCATCCCTATGATTTTTGAGCCGCGCGCTTCTGAACTTCCGCAGGAGCTGCGCAATCTTTTGTCTGGGCTTAGAACCCTGCCTTCGCACAACTCGTCAGATGGCGATCTGGTGCGCCAGCGGCGGCGTGCTGTCAGTTCTTTAGCGGTCGCATGGAAGGAGTTGATGGAAAAATCGCCGGAGCTGCAGCAGATAGCCGAACGCGCCGCTGCAGCGATGAATGGCCGCGCTGGCGATCCGCGCAGCTTTGACGGGCTGCATCGGCTTCTGGAAGCGCAGGTTTATCGCCTGGCCAACTGGCGCGTCTCTGGGGAGGAAATTAATTACCGGCGCTTCTTTGACGTGAACGACCTCATCGGCCTGAGCATGGAAAATCCACGGGTCTTCGCCGCAACGCACCAGTTATTGCGGCACCTGCTGGCGGACGATATGGTGCAGGGCGTGCGCGTGGATCACTGTGACGGACTGCTGAATCCACGGCAATATATGGTGCGTCTGCAAATGCTGTATGCCGCCAGCCAGTGCAATGGGGCAACACCACGCGGGACGCTTGCGGAAAACGGAATCGAGCTGGACCTACAGCAGGCATTTGGCCAGCATGACTGGATGAACCAACGCGCGATGCTCTACACGGTAGTGGAAAAAATTTTGGAGCCGGGAGAAGATCTTCCGCGCGAGTGGCCGGTGGACGGTACTTCAGGCTACGACTTCACCACGCTCGTAAATGGATTGTTCATAGATCAGCGCAATGAGCGGGGCTTCACCAACTTTTATCGTCGATTTGCCGGCGTAACGCAGGATGTGGAAAGCATCATCTACAACAGTAAAAAGCTGATCATGCATGCCTCGCTTGCCAGTGAAGTCAATGTGCTGGCGCATATGCTGGACGCCATTTCCGCCACTGACCGTTACGCCCGCGACTTCACACGCAAATCTTTGCGGGACGTGATTCGCGAGACCATTGCTTGCTTCCCTGTCTATCGCACTTATATCGACGAACGCGGAGGCATGACTGAGCGCGACCGCGCTTACATCCACGAAGCTGTTGCCCGGGCCAAACGGCGCAATCCGGACAAAGCCCCGGCCAGCTTTGATTTCCTTCGC
>DATBVH010000336.1:0-8219 GCA_036515395.1 Candidatus Angelobacter sp. | reverse complement strand
TGGCGCTGGCCGTTTGGCCTGCGGCATCCGTAGCAGTGGCGCTGATGACCTGGTTCGCGCCTTCCAACGTGACCGTCTTTGCTGCCGGACATTGCAGCGGCGCAACTCCACCGGAGCACGTGAATGATACTGTCACGTCTGAGTTGTTCCATCCCGCAGCATTGGCCGCAGGCGCGGCGCTGGCGCTCACTGAAAGTGGCGTCTGCTGCACGCTGAACGTAATACTGGTGGAAGAAGAGTTACCAGCCTTGTCAGCCGCTGTGCCGTTAAATCTCTCGTTTGCTCCGGTTGTGGTTACATTGATCGATGCTGGGCAGCTCGCAGTGCCAGAAAGCGCGTCACTACACGTGAAAGAAACGACCGCCGGCAGCGTGACTACGCCATTGACCGCAGCCGGAGTAACGCTGGCCGTAATTCCCGGATTCGTCTTGTCTATGTTCAGGGCAACCGAAGCAGAAGCGTGGTTGCCGTTTGCGTCCGTCGCGGTCGCGGAGACTATTTGATTCGCGCCTTCAGTGGTTACCGTTTGCGGTCCTGGACACTGCACCGGCGGCACACCGCCTGAGCAAACGTAAGAGACCGTAACGTTGGTGTTGTTCCAGTTATTGGTATTCGGGGCGGGCGATATTATCGGGGAAACTGCCAGCGGCGATACCACGGTGAACGTTGCAGAATTGCTTGTTCCGGCGCCCGGCACAGAAACAACTATCGGAATCGCACCCAATGCAACGCCGCTGGGAACCGGGATAACGATACTTGTATTGCTCCAGCTGGTGGGTGTGGCGGAAATACCGCCGAAAGTTACAGTGCTTGTGCCCTGCGTTGTTCCAAAGCCGGTTCCGGCGATGTTGACTGATGTCCCAATTGGCCCAGACGCCGGAGTCAAACTGGTAATTGTTGGCGCAACCGCCGTTGGCCTCACTTCAACTAGGCTCAAGTTGTAGGCGTCAGCTGTTGGCGCAGTGTCATTAATCGTGACAGATGTACCAGTCGCAGGGATCAGCGTCGGGACCTGCTGCACCCACAACGTGCATGTCTGGGTTGAGGGAGCACAGAGCAATTGATGGACAATCGATTGGTTGCTTCCTGCCGTCCTTGCTACTTTGGCTGTAGGATCTTCACCCACTCCGAAGACGACGGAATTAGCGCGTGTGGTCGTAAGAGTTGCCGAGGGAGCGCCGGCCGCATTGGCTGTGGCAGTCGCACCGATCGCGCCGGCTCCATTTGTTCCCGTCATGTCCACGCCCGTGAAACTCACGACCGTCATTGACGACAACACCGATTGCGAGAATGTTGCCGTGACCGTTACCTTGCTCAGCGCAGTGGGCGCAAAAGCGCGCCAGATTTCAGCCGTGCCCTGCTGCGTATTTGTTCTCTGCACCAATACCCAGGTCAGGCTGGCGCCCGTGACGCCGGTCACTGTCGTCGTGGTGGCTGTACCTTTTCCGCTTGAAATAAACGCCAGCAATAACTCGTTGGTGGCAGACGTCGAGAACGAGGCTGTAGCCCGTGTCGTGGCGGTCGTGGTGCCGTCGGCAACAATAATCTGATCGATGGCTATGCCACCAGGATTGAGCACCTTGAAAAGGACGCCGGCACTTGAAACCCCGCCCGCGGCCGCGACAACAACATTTCCCGTTGTCACACCACTGGGGACTTGAGCAACAATGCTGGTTGCACTCCAGCTGCTGACGGTTGCTGGAACTGAGTTGAGGGTTACTCCGCCATTGCCCTGCGTGGCACCGAAATTCGTTCCTGTAATAGTGAACGACGATCCAAATCCTCCACCCGCCGCCGGCGCTACGCTGGTAATCACTGGCGCTGAAGTCACCGTGAAGGTGCTTCCATTGCTGGCCACGCCGCCGGCCGCTGTCACAACCACGCTTCCTGTAACAGCACCTGTCGGGACTGTAGCCACGATGCCTGTCGGGCTCCAGCTCGTGATTGTTGCTGCTACCGTGCCAAACTTTACTCCACCGTTGCCCTGAGTCTGACCAAAGTTCGATCCACTGATCGTTACAACTGAACCGACTGCGCCAGTATTGGGAGCAAGGCTGGCGATGCTGGGAGCGGGCGTAACCGTAAATGTCGATCCATTACTTGCCTGCCCGCCGACTGTCACAATGACGGACCCAGTGGTCGCTCCCGTTGGAACCGGCGCGGTGATCGAGGTAGCGCTCCAGGCCGTTGGCGTTGAGTTAACGCCATTGAAGCTCACCGTACTGCTGCCCTGTGGAGTTCGGAAATTAGTGCCAGCAATCACCACTGATGTCGCGATAGCACCTGCATTCGGGGTAAGACTGGTGATCGTCGGTGCGGCAGAGCCTAGCGGCAAAACGATGTTCGAATCAAAATTGCCGTTCAGCGTTCCTTCAATGTCCAGTTCGCCGTTAAACGCCGTTGCAGAAGTGGCCGTAAGATTCACGCCAACCCACAGATAGAAGCGGTCAGTGGCGGCCATTGCAATGTTGGCCGTAGTCGTGCAACTGATTGCCTGCTTGGCGACGGTGGTTGAAAGAGCTGTGGTTCCCGTCGCAGTGCAGAAAAGAGTTCCGGTAGCGTTGTTAAGTCTGATTTTCGCGCGTGGAAATACCGTCCCAGTATTGGCGGTCTTCCTCATGAACAGATTGAATGTGAGCGTGGAGCCTGAAGGAATAACGCCGGCTGTGTTGGGATCGCCCGTCTGCGTCTCAAATTCCTTGATCAAATACTCGCCGGCAGCCTTGCTGGTGAGCGTCGTCGTAAGTGCCACGCTGGTCGCATCGGGGCCAGCCGTCAAAAGCTTGTCATTGGTGGCCGTGATCGCCGAAACTTCCTTGTGCAGATGGTAGGTGGCTGTTTGGGCAACTCCTGCTGCAGAGAACGCCCAGGAAAGTAATAACAGCAACGCGAAATGAAGACGCCGAGATTGCATTCAATTCCCCTGTCGAGGACCGCAACAGAACTCTTCTTGCTTTGCCACTATGGCCAGATACGACCGCTCAATCTGAATCGTGATGTTGGAAGATGGAAAATTGCAGGAGCTAAGACCAGTGCACGCTGAGGTAATAAGCATTCCGTCCGCTGGCTTTACGGCGCAAAAGGTTGAAGACAGTAGCGTAGTGCTTGCCTGAGGATCATTGCCGGGAACAGATACGGTGAATGGTGCTCCCCATGGACTTGACCTTAGACAAGGTAACAACGCCCATGAATACACGCCTTGAATGGGAGTGCCGTGGCCTTCTTGCCGGTCCCGTTTCACATTTCGGATTAGTGCAAAATTAGCTTCCTGATTCATCTCTTGGTCGAACACACTTTCGCTGTTGCCGAAATTTATCGGCACAAACAAGCACACGAGTAGCAGGGCGTTCATTTCTTCCGGAATGAACAACACTATGCCTGCTCTTCTGGCACCTGACTCAATAAGTTGTGAAACCTATACAGTGTGAGATGGTGGGATGTTCTGCTGGATTCGAGCCCGCGCTACCCGCAATCTCAAACTTGAACCTAAGTTGTGAACCGAAGCGATGCGTTGACGCAAACTAAAATCAAACTACATTTTTTCGGTTCAGAGTTGCTGGAAGTTTAAAGAAGAAAATAAATTTGTCAAATTAAATTTCAATTTTGCGAGAAAATTTTTGTGCGAAATTAATTTTGAAAACATCCATACCTCAATTTCCTACCTTTATCACCGCGTCAACATTATGGAAATCTGTTAACTCAACTTAATGATTGGTCGCGCAGGGTAACGAAGTGTAATTCCCGTTTTGGAACTGAACAGATATCAATTTGAGAGAAAGATTGTCCGGCGTCGAACATTGCAATAATTTTGCGCTGAAATCATCGCCAGCTTGCTGTATTGAAAGCGAGAGGCTCCTGTACAGACGATTTTCACGATTGCGGGTTGCCGGCTAAATCACGATTTCGGCAAACCACGCCCTCTAAATGCCATCCAAGAGAACGCACATGCTGCCGGTCAACGTCTTCAGTGACTCCTAAAAAATATTTTCTCTGCGCTTCTTCATGTCAGTGGCTGATAATGGTCTTCCAATGCTCTCATCCATCACGCCTCAGCAGGCCAACGGACTCCGTTTCGGTGGTTATTTCCTCTTGTTTATTGGATTGGTTTCCATATTTGGCTGGATAGGCGCAATACAGGACTATTATGTGACGGAGCACCAATGGCCTTCAGCATCCGCAACGGTCTACTCAATTACGGAACGCTCAAAGGAAGTTCAACCTCCTAGTACCCGGCAACGCAATTACCAGGTTTTCTGGATGGAATTTCTGGTAATGCTTGATCTTCCTCAAGGTCAATGTCCCGGCACCATGGTTCCGCTAACCACTCCGGAACCGCAGTGCAGCGGAGAGGTCGCGACTCCTCCCGTAAGATCGCGTGCGGATGCAATCGACTGGGTTAAACGGCATCCACGCGGTTCAAAGCTCATCGTCCATTATGACCCGCAGAGTGGGCGCATGGCTTTGGGAGGTGAGTCTGTCTTCAATATTTATCCATGGGGGAAAATTTTCACTACTGCCATAATCCTGATTCTTGCGGCCTTCATGATTCGGGCTGGCCGGCGCCGGTCATTCCTTCCTCTGGGTCCTTCGGAGATACCCGAGATCAAGGAAGAATAGTCTTTAATCTTTTGGCGGCTTTGCAAGGATTTTCTCAGTCAATTTGCGCTCCACTTAATATTCCATCGACAGCAAAACCAACTGGCAACAACGAAACGCAAAATTCTTGATAGAAATTCCTGTTGAAATGTGTTAATTCTCTATCCCTCACACCTGCAAAAACCAGATGGGACATCCGCCATGTTGAGACCAAAAGCCAGCAATAGACTATTCCACCTAGCTGGGATAGCTGTCGCAATGGCGGCAGCTGCCTTGGGCATGGTTGGCCTGATGGGTGCAGGCTTTGATGACGGTCAACCCGGCAACAATTCCTCGAACAAAGCAGACACCGCCCACGGCGCTAAAGCCATCCCGCAGTACACCTATCCATTCGGCAATAGCCCTTTTCTTCCCAGCCAGGCAAAATCAGCCGGCAATGCGTTTATTGCTGCAGACCAGTTCCCCCCGGCAAGTTATTGCGCCACATGCCATGCTGAGACGCATCAGCAATGGCGTCAGTCGGCGCACGCCAATTCTTTTCGCGCGCCTTTCTATAAAAACAACGTTGATGTGTTGATCCAGCAGAAAGGGATTGAATTCACCCGGCATTGCGAAGGCTGTCATAACCCTATCGCTCTTTTTTCCGGCGCTCTCACCAACGGTTCACCAGTGGATCGTTCGTTCGATGAAGATGGAATTACCTGTATGGTCTGCCACTCTATACAGCAGATTCAAAACACCAGCGGCACGGGAAGTTACGTGATGGGCACGCCTGCCGTGATGGTCAATGAAGACGGCTCCCCGGTTACCAGCCCGGTTACGTTTGACGATATCCTTGCCCACCCCAAGCTGCACAGCAAAGCGGTGATGCGCGACTTTTATCGCACTCCGGAATTCTGCTCCGTCTGCCATAAGGCATTTCTCCCCCGAATGCTCAACGGATATAAGTGGATGCGTGCATTTTCCGTATACGACGAATGGCAGCAAACATCCTGGGCAAGACAATCTCCGCTGCCGTTTTACCAGAAAGATGTCGATACCGGTTGCCAGAGCTGCCACATGAATAAAGTCGATGCCCCGACTGACTACGGCGCTAAGAATCATCAGGTCGCGTCGCATCGCTGGCCCGGGGCAAATACCGCGATTCCCTTTTTCTATGGCTATGACGAGCAGATGAAGGTGACCGAGGCCTACCTCAAAGACACTCTGGGCCTCGATATCTTTGCCCTAAGCAAAACCGAATCCGGCAAAGAGCGTCTCATCGCTCCGTTGGACCGGCAGGACCATACCGTGCTGGCCGGTGAAACTGTAACGGTAGGAGTTGTCATACAAAACAAAAAAATCGGACACAATCTTGTGCCCGAACAAAGAGATTTTTACGAATGTTGGGTGGAGTTCACAGCCACTGACGTTAACGGCTCAGAATTTTTTCATAGTGGCTTCATTAAACCCGATGGCTTCCTGGACGATGAAGCTCATACATACACGAACCGCTTGATTACCAAAGAAGGCAAGTGGATCGATCTGCACCAAGTGTGGGACATGAAGGTCCGCGCTTTTGATAACACCATCCCTTCTGGCCAATCCGATCTGGTGCGTTTCAAGTTTCGTATTCCGCCCGGCACACCTAGCCCTGTCACCTTGAAAGCTCAGGTGAACTACCGCCGCTTCCGGCGTGGGTTTACAAACTTCATCCTTAGCAAGAGTGTGGATTATCCCATTGTGACCATGGTTTCCCGGTCTCTCCCGCTGCCGTTGGGGCGCGCCACCGGCACGTGGCCTGCACCCGATCGCGAACAGATGCTGCGCTGGAACAATTACGGCATTGCCCTGCTTCGGCAGCAACAGTACTGGAAAGCCGCGGACGCGTTCCGGAAAGTCATCGAAATCAGTCCTGGTTATTCCGATGGTTACGTTAATCTCGCCATTGCTACCTATTCACGCCTGGTGGATACGCGCATCGATCCCGACGGACCGGGCAATTTGTCCCCCGCCAATTCTTCTTACGACAAATATGAGCCGGCCCTGCATTACCTGAATCAGGCGCTGGAAAAAAATCCTTCCAATTTGCGTGCAGTCTTCTACAAAGGTTTGATCTATCGTTTGGAAAACCGGCTCGCTGATGCCGTAATCTATCTTCAGCCGGTAGTTAAAGCCTATCCCCGTTTTCGTCAGGCTCGCCAGGAACTAGGCTATGCTTATTACCTGCAAAAGAAATACCAGCCATCGCGCGAGCAGTTTGAGGCTTTGCAGTCCATCAATCCAGACGATCTCAGCGCACACTTTTATTTATCTTTAATTTACGTACAGCTTGGAATGAAAAAAGAGGCCGCGCAGGAAGCCGCTCTATATGCGGAACATAAAGACGATCCCGGGGCGGCGCTGCTCGCCCTTGATTTTCGCTATCGCAATCCGCTGGTAGCGCATGAAAATGAACCCTATCACCTTCATAGTGCTACCTCGCGAGTTCCAGAAGAGCGCGCTGGAAAGAAATGATTAGAATATGCTCAGGCTCCCGATGACTCACCCTCAAATCGACAATAGATTCCTCAAGGCTGCCTATAGTGCAAAGCTTTTCGGGCTTTTGCTTCTACTAGTTTCCAGCACACTATCCGCTCAGGATGCAAAACCACCATCATCAAAGACACAGAGTGATCTTGCGCCATCGGCAGCGTCCGTTCGTATCTCGCAACCTCACAGCCAAGCGTTCCCTGAACAAGACTGGCGTGAAGAGGTCGTCAACAACTCCAAAGCGCCTGTTACTATCATCGAATTCTTTGATTACCAGTGCCCATTCTGCCTGAAGACAAATCCTGCGTTGGAAGAAGCCATCAAAAAACATCCAGGCAAGGTTCGACTCGTTTTGAAGAACTTGCCGCTTTCCATACACCCAGATTCCGCGCTGGCTCACCAGGCTGCGCTGGCAGCAGGTGAGCAGGGTCGCTTCTGGGAAATGCACGATCTCCTATTCGCTAACCAGAGCAAGATCAAACTGCCGGACCTTCTTCTCTATGCGCAGCAGTTGCATCTTGATGTTCCACGGTTCCGCAAGGAATTGGAAAGTGGCCGCTTTCGTCACGTTCTCGATGATGACAGAGCCATGGCGCGTGGGTTGGGTATTTCTTCTACGCCTTCATTTTTCATCAATGGCCATTCATTCGTCGGCCAACAAAATGCTTTCAGGCTGAATGCGGCCCTTGACGAAGCGTTAAATCCAGCAAGCTCTGCGGCGGTTGCTGTAACTACGGCCGCTGCCCCGGTATTGATCGGTAATGTTGACCTTTCGCGCGCTCCGGTTCGAGGTCAGGCGCAAGCGCCCGTTACGATCATTGAATTCTCTGATCTCCAGTGTCCTTTCTGCGCCAGCGTCACACCAACTCTGCGGGAACTGATGAAGCAGTATCCTGATCAGGTCCGCTGGGTTTTCAAAAGCTTTCCTCTCGACTTCCATGCCGACTCACCGCTCGCCCACGCAGCAGCGCTGGCGGCGGAGCGGCAGGGCAAATTCTGGGAAATGCATGATCTAATTTTTGCCAATCAGCGCAATCTCAAGCGGGACAACCTGCTCGCTGAAGCTCACAGCCTTAATCTGGACATAGCTAAATTCACGGCGGACCTGGACA
>DATBVH010000335.1:0-4449 GCA_036515395.1 Candidatus Angelobacter sp. | reverse complement strand
TAAAAGCAAGTGGGAACAGGCGCAGCCAATTGAAGGTAAATGCTACAAGAGCGCGAAACTGTTTGACGATAGTGACGTCCTACAAGAACCCATAGTTACCGCTGCAACGGCTGCAAAAAACGCTTAATCTCTAACGTGTTTCATGATTCAGGAAGGTTACTGCCGCACATTCGAACAGAATGTTACCTCCTGACAGCTCGGACGCGGGTTACGCTATTCAAATATCAAAATCGCCGATGCAATCACCGTGGTCCAAAGTCCGCGCTTGTCTCCGACGCCGCTCTGGGTGATGTTGGTAGTGCGGACGATCTTGTTGGAGATGCGGTAAATTTCTTTTTTCTCATCCCAGGAAGTGTCAGGATTGAAGTCCACGTTAAGAGTGGTCGCAAGCATCTCTGCGGCCAGTTCTTCAGCGTATTCTCCGGCTACGTCATCGGCTTCGCCAAAAGAATGGTGTTCACTCAGATAGCCGTAGGTACTGCGGTCCGCGGGCATGGCCAAGCCGATGCTAGCGGCGGTGAGCCGATGCGGCTCACGGGTTGAGTTCTCCGCGACCACAGCAAAAGTGACTTCACCGGGATGCAGATACTTCACGCCTTCCTTGCGTGAGATCAGCTTGCAGTGAGGGGGGAAAATGGAGGAAACCCTGACCAGGTTCTGCGCCGCGATTCCCGCATCCCTGAGCGCCAACTCAAAAGATGTGAGTCTTTCTTTGTGCTTGCCCACTCCGTTGGTCAGGAAGATGCGCTTCGGCACCATGTTTAAACCCAATTTGCTTGCCTCCAAAAAACTGGTTTTTTTGTGAATAAAAAAAATAACACACGCAGGGAGTTGAGCGCAGAAAATTTGCGTAAAACTTTAAAGGCGGGAACGCGTGCCCGCAGGACTCGGTTCAGCTTTTCTCATGTGCACCGTATCCGGTGCAATTCAAGATTAGCCGACCGTCTGCGGCGCGGCAGCCAGAGGAGCGTGCTTGATCTTGACCGCAATTTCCATAAAAGCCAGCGCTGCTCGGCTCAGGGCTTTGTCTTTGCGGAAGACGAGCGCCAGATCGCGACGAAGAGAGCCGTCCGCCATTGGGATTGCCGCCAGCACACCGGCTTTTACGTCTTCCATAACGTTGGAGCGGGCGATAAAGCCAATGCCAACGTCAGCCGCCACAAAGCGTTTGAGCAGTTCGCTGGAATCCAGTTCCATGGCGATTCTGGGTTTGAGTCGCCGTTCTTCAAACAGATTTTCTATCGAATCACGCGTGCGGCCCAGTTTGGGCAGCAGCAGCGGAAATGGGACCACGTCGGCAATGCTGGCCTGCGGCTTGAGGCTGAGCGGGTGGCCGGGCGGCGCGATAATGACCAATTCGTCGCGATGAATATTCACTACCGTCAGGCGCTTATCATCCACCGGAGCGGAAACCACGCCAAAATCTACGGAATTCTCAATGATCGACTCCAGAATCTTGGCGCGTTCCAGCCGGCTGATCTGTACCCCCACATTGGGATAGAGTTTTTTGAATTCGGCAAAAACTTCCGGCAGGATGTGCAGACAAGTGCCTTCATTGGCGCCCACAACGATCTCTCCCCGCGGCACGCGCTCCATTTCCGCCACGGTGGTAAGCATGGTCTTGCGGGCGTCCAGGATGTGCTCTGCGTATTGCTGGAAAACCTTGCCCGCGCCTGTGAGCGCTACCTTGCCGCCGCTGCGGTCAAACAGACGCGCGCCAATCTCTTCTTCCAGTGCGCGGATTTGCGAGGAAATAGCCGGCTGCGTGCGAAACCGCTTCTCCGCCGCGCGGGAAAAGCTGGTGTGGCGAGCGACCTCAAGAAATGTTTCCAGCTGATCGAAGTCCATAGTGTCTGTTTCGGGGCTCAGAACGGTATAACATGAATCCGCTGTGGAAAAGCAGGTAAAGACTCCTTTAGTATTTCGCGCGTAGGCCGGTTCATCTGTCATGAAAGCTGTGATTGCCGAACAATACGGCGATGTTGAGGTGCTGGAAATCACCGATGACTTGCCCGTCCCGCGCGTGGGGCCGAACGGCGTTCTGGTTGAGGTACATGCTACGAGCGTGAATCCAGTGGACTGGAAGCTAAGGCAAGGCCTGCTGCGTGCCGTGATGCCGGTGGTGTTTCCCGTGATCTGGGGATGTGATTTTTCCGGCGTGGTGAAAGAGGTCGGACCCTCAGTGACTCTCTTTAAGCCGGGCGACGAAGTTTACGGCATGAAAGATGGATACGTTGCGAAGACATATCGCGGGACCTACGCGGAATATGTGGTGGTTCCGGAAAAATCGCTTGCGGCGAAACCAAAAACTTTAAGCCATGAAGAAGCGGCAGCCGTGCCCTTGACCGCGTTGACTGCATGGCAGGCAATGGTGAATCAGGGCCGGCTTAAGCCGGGGCAGCGGGTGCTGATTCATGCCGGCGCTGGCGGCGTGGGTGTGATGGCGATCCAGATTGCCAAGGCCTTTGGCGCTTATGTTGCCGCCACGGCCAGCACGCGCAACCTGGATTTATTGCACGAGTTGGGGACCGATCTGGCGATTGATTACACGCGCGAGAAGGTTGGTGCTGTGCGTCCGAAATTTGATCTGGTGCTGGATGGCGTGGGTGAGAGCGTATGGGCAGAATCGTTTCGAGCGCTGAAGGTTGGCGGTCGATTGGTTACTTTGGCTGTGCCCATTCCAGATCAATTCAGCAGCAAGCTCAGGTTCTTTGCGACGGCGATCCGTGGGGTGGTGTTCGGAGTTGCGCGCGGCTTGATGGGCGGCAAACGATTGTCGATGACGCGCGTTAAGCCCCGTGGCGGCGAACTGGAGAAGATCAGTGCGCTGATCGAAGCAGGTAAGATACGGCCGGTGGTGGAAAAGGTTTTTGCTCTGGAAGAGATTGCAGAAGCGCATCGGCTGAGCAAGGCGGGGCACGTAAGGGGGAAGCTGGTCATTTCTGTATCTTCCCAAGTCTCGAGCGAAGCGAGAGATCCCTACATCGATCCTGGATCTTAAGGCAGAGCATTTTTTAAACCGAATCAATTTTTCTGAATCGAGACATTCTGATCAGATATCCCTCGATTCAAAACCTCGGAAAAAGCTATTCCGCTTCGATAAATCTGCCATATAATCGCCTCACCGGAAAGCGAGACCACCCCCTTCGTTCTTCCCAACGGCACAACTTTGCCCGTAACGGAGCGCTGCCACCATGGCAGAGGAGAGGCAAAAAACGTTTTTCAGCTACGCGCGCGAGGACTCTGCGTTTGTCTTGCGGTTGGTAAAAGAGCTTCGCGCTACTGGGGCTGACGTGTGGCTGGACCAGCTCGATATCGGCCCGGGAAAGCATTGGGACGCCGAGGTTGAAAAAGCATTGCGCGAGTGTCCCCTGCATGTGACTGTTTTATCAACAGCTGCGGTCAATTCTCCGAATGTTATGGATGAGGTATCTTTCGCGCTGGAAGAAAGCAAAGAGATCATCCCATTACTTCATAAAGATTGCATGGTGCCTTTCCGGCTGCGGCGTCTCCAGTGGGTCGATTTCCGGACAGACTATGCAAGCGGCTTCAAAGCTCTGGGCGAGGTTCTGGGTATCAAGAAAGCGCCATCAGCTACCGCCCCGGCCCCCACGCAACCCGTGGAGCAGGTTCACGAGACGCCGAAATCATTGGACACTGGCATCCAGGCTGGCACGGCCACTCAAATCGCTCATACAGTCGAGCAATCGCAGCATGAAGCCGAAACTGCCGAAGTGAGGAATCAACAGAACGTGGGGAGCACCTCGGGAGCGCTTGACGCGCCTACGCTGGATCATCGGAAGGTCGAACCAGTCCCAATTATGCCGGAGAAGCCCAGGATTGGGCTCACGCCGGCGGCTCTATGGACGATTGCAGTGGTCTTGGTCGCGTTGGTGCTCATCGTTTGGGCAATAAGCACCATCGAAACTCCAAACAAATCCGGCAGCAGCAACCACGAGATCGCGCCAACGGCTACTCCGACTTCCGCTCCTGCCAATCCTACCCCGAACAGCAGTCAAACCAGTGGCGCTAAAGCCAGGTACAAGCGCGGCAACCAGGAGATCGCGCCCACGGCTACTCCAAATCCCGCTCCTGCCAATACTCCCCCTGACACTAGTCAAGCCAGTGACGCCAAAACCTGGTACAAGCGCGGTGAGAGCTTCTACGTGAAAGGCCAGTATGACCAAGCTATCCAGGCCTTTACTGAAGCTATTCGGGCAGATACTCGTAACGCAGATGCATTCTTTCATCGGGGAAGTGCTTACGAGTTTAAAGGCGATTATGATTCGGCCATTCTGGATTACAGCCAAACGATAGCATTGCAGCCAGATCATCAGCGAGCCTTCGTCGATCGCGGTACGGTTTATGATTTTAAAGGAGAATACCAGCTAGCCATTAAGGATTTCGACAAAGCACTGCGACTCGATCCCAAGGATGCTCGGGCTTTCC
>DATBVH010000334.1:0-4102 GCA_036515395.1 Candidatus Angelobacter sp. | reverse complement strand
TGCCAAGGCAGAGAACATGCCTGCCGACAACATCAAACGGGCCATCCAGCGCGGCACCGGCGAACTTGAAGGCGTGAGCTATGAAGAAATCACCTTTGAAGGCTACGGTCCCGGCGGCGTAGCTCTGTTGGTGGAGGTCACGACTGATAATCGCAACCGCACGGTGAGCGAAATCCGCCATGCCTTTACTAAAGGCGGCGGAAACATGGGTGAAGCGGGCTCAGTTTCCTGGATGTTCCAGAAAAAAGGTTCGATTGTGGTTTCCAAGGCCAAGTCCAAGGAAGATGATCTGATGAACATCGTGCTTGAACAGGGCGGCGACGACCTGAGCGACGACGGCGAGAACTGGGAAATCACTACTCCTCCCAACGCGTTTGAAACTGTGCTGGAAGCGGTGAAGAAATCCGGCGCGGAGGTTGTGCATTCGGAAATCGGCATGATTCCTCAGAACTATATGAAGCTGGAAGGCGCAGCGGCCAACACGATGATCCGGCTGCTGGAAACGCTGGAAGATACAGACGACGTCCAGAACGTCTACTCCAATTTTGACGTGGACCAGAAGACGCTGGAACAAGTCAGCTAATTTAAGAAACTCCGATTTACAAAAGGCGGCGTTGGCCGCCTTTTTCTTTTTGTGCGATCTGCAAGCTCAGGGAAGGGCATTTCGTAGCAACACTCGACAGCTCTCGCGTCTCGTCATGCCAGGCTTGCTCGAGCACACCTGTCATATTTTACGTAACGATTCGCCTGGTCTCTTCACTATCATTCGTTGCTAAGGCTCTAAAGGCCCCGAAAGGTTGACGCTATGCCACTTCTTCCCCCAACGGTTGTCGCCCCATTGTCAGAATGCAGCAGTTCTGTCCGCGTGGAAGGACAGATCACAGGCAGCACGGTTGAGATCCACGTGACCGGAACAGCCGGATCCATCGGCGGCGGAGTCGCAACCTGGTCAGACCAAACATTCCCGGTGGCTCCGGGCTCCCTTACACCCGGACACACCGTGCAGGCATTGCAAAAACTGGGACCGGACACGAGCGCATTAGGGCCGGGCATAACCGTACAGAAGAAGCCCCCTGTGATCGGCCCTGTGGTCTTTCAAAGCCATCTTTATAACTGCGGACGATGTGCCTGGCTGATCGGCGCGGTACCGGGAGCGAAGGTAGAGGTAAAAGCCGGCGCAGTCCTCCGAGGGAGCGTAATTTCCGCTGACGGAAATGCCCGGCTCGGGCTCGCTCCAGCTACCAATCATCCGCCCGATATTTTGACGGCAATTCAGACTGCCTGTGGAACACCGGGCGTGCTCACAACTGGCCCAACGCCAGATCCAGCACCGGGTAGCGCGGAAACGAAACTGCCGCCTCCAACCGTTCCTGGTCCATTGAAGGAGTGTGATCCTGCAGTCTTGGTGACCAATGTTTTTGAAGGAACCACCGTTACCATACACCGCACTGCTGGTCCGCCGGAGTCGGCATGCTTTGATGCCACCGGCCTCTGGTTCATTTTGAGTAAGCCTCTGGTGCTGGGCGAAAAAGTTTCAGCCAGCCAAGCGTTCTCGGCGTGCAAGATTCAAGGCTCGTCTTCACCCACTGTGACCGTCGGAAGCGCCAAACCAGTTGCGCCGCCAACAGTCATCCCGCCGCTCTGCGCCGGCCAGACAACTGTAACCTTGACTGGCTTTACTCCCGGAGCGCTGATCAATATATTTCAGTCGGGAGTCGATCTCGGCACGGCGCAAGCCCCCGATCAAGTTCCCTTCGACTTTCCTGTCCCTCCGCTGGTTGGCGGAACCGTAATCACCGCGCGACAGACACTTTGCAAAAATCAGAGCGTGGACTCCAATGCGGTGCCTGTAGATCCTGCGCCAAAAGGCATGCCAATTCCCAAGGTTCCCGGACCGCTCTTTGAATGCGCTTCGCTGGTCCGTGTCGAAAACATTCACATCGGGGCAAAGGTCCGCGTTTTTTCGACGTTGCTGGGCGCTGAAATCGGCGAAAAACAGGCATTCAGTGATCCCGTGGATGTCCCGGTGGCGCCTCTGCTGATCGCCGGCGACCACATATTTGCGGAGCAGATTGGCTGTGGACATACCAGCAAAAAATCTGCTGCTGTGCTGGTGAAACCTGCGCCCAAGTTGAACATACCCAAGATCAAGCCGCCCGTCGACGATTGCATGACCAGCGTTCCAGTGGAAGCGGTTGTTCCCGGCGCATTCGTCGATGTCTATGTAAATAATCTGTCGCGCGGGTCCGCGCCCAGCGCCGCAACCACGGTGAACGTGCCCATCAGCGGCCATCTTGTCGTCGGCGATCTGGTCAAAGCCAGGCAGCGGCTTTGCACCCATATTTCCCGCTTTTGTGAACCTGTGAAAGTCGGACATTCAACCGCCCGCAACTGGCCGGTCTACCATCATGACCAGCGGCACAGCGGCCTGGTTTCTTGCAGTGACATCAACGCATCCAATGTTGCTGCGCTCGCCTTGAAGCACACCATCCCGCTGGACGGCCATATGATTTCCGTTCCTGCCATTGTGGACGGAAAAATTTATGCCGGCTCCAGCACCGGGAGCGGCGGAAGCATATTCCGGATCGATCTAGCTTCCGGAATGATTGATTTGCCAAAGTTCTCCTTTGTTACTCCACCCGGGCAAGGTTCAGAACAGGGAGAGGGCGGCGTCGGATGCACGCCTGCCGTAACAGGAGGCAAGGTTTATTTTTCCTGCCTTGATGGCAAGGTCCGCTGCATTGACGCCAATACTTTTACTTTGGTCTGGGTCACTGACCTGCGTAATCCTGACCTGCCGCATAACCAGCCAGTCACCAATCCGGGAAACGCAGAAGGTTGGAGTTCTCCGCTGGTAGTCAATAACAAGGTTTATATCGGCTGTGGTGAAGGCGAGAGCAATGCCTGGGGCTTTGTCTATTGCCTGGATGCCATCACTGGAAGCGTTATCTGGCTTTTCTGCACCAACCAATTCGTAGCCAACGTGGACAATGCGCCCAACGTGGTGCCTTCTACTTCTGTGGGAGGCGCCATACCGCCCGGATTCGTCGGGTTCTCAGTTCAGGCTGATCCGCTCAGCCGTGGATCATCGGTCTGGTCCTCCTGTGCCTATCATGCAGGCCTCAACCGTATTTATATGGGCACAGGCAATTCCGATCCCGACAGCCCTCTTCCCAACACGCTGTATGGCAGCGGATTGCTCGCTCTGGATGCGGACACGGGCGCATTCAAGGGCTTCTTTCAGCCTTTGTCCACGGACAGCTATCGCCCTGACGATTCCGACGTTGACGTTCCCTGTCCTCCTCTGATCTATCACCGGCCCGGACAAGATGTGGTGGCTTTCGCGGGCAAGAATGGGGCGGCATTTCTTGTGGATCCCGCAACAATGGCCGTGCTGGCTCGGCGGCAGCTTCTGCCTAAAGATGGCGGCGGCAATCCCCTGCCGAACGTTGATCCCCATGCCGGTCCCGGTGAGAACTTGTGGGGTGTTTTTGCTTCTCCGGCAGTCGATCCCGCATTTGGGCACGTTTACTTTGGTCTTGGCGGCTATGGAGGCATCGATCAGGCAACAACCCCGTTTATGCGCGTCTGCGACTGGACTACCCTGGCGGATGCGTGGCCAACTGCGGTCGGCCCAGATACGGTCACTCGTTACACCACGGCAGCCCCGCCCATGTACACAAGCACTGAAGCGGGCCTGAGTTCTCCAGTGGTTGTGAACGACGTGGTTCTCGTCAGCACGAGCAAGCCTGGGCTGTATGCATTTTCCACTGCCAATGGCATACCGCTATGGACTGCCTCGGGATTCCCGGCAATCACTGACAATCCTTTTTCCCTGGGACCGGCCATATCCGGCAATTCCCTGGTGGTGGGTATACAGAACCATATCTTGATCTATAGCTTGTAAGAAATTTCAGGAGTGAGGCTTCGGTATAGTTCCTCCGTAGCAAGTGGCGGCGGCTGGCGGCGCATATCGGCGTGCCGTGGCTGTTATAATCCGCTCACCAGCCGGAAAGTTTTCCCCATGACCGAACCCTCCACTCCGCTGATGCGGCAATATGCCGCAATCAAGAAACAGCATCCCACGGCGCTGCTCTTCTTC
>DATBVH010000333.1:0-8095 GCA_036515395.1 Candidatus Angelobacter sp. | reverse complement strand
GTATACTTCTGCAACTTTGATAGTTAACATGAAGCAGCCATTTTGAAGGCTGCTGTTTTTGTGAGGAAGTGCCTGCCCCTCACGGGCGCTTCTCAGCCAAGCTTGTACGCAGGGCGACACTAGACTGCCGCAAGTTGATGTACGCGGAGCGATTCGAATGTTCGTGAAATTTTGGGGCGTCAGGGGTTCCACTCCCACGCCACAATCAGAGAACCTGCGATACGGCGGCAACACTTCCTGCGTGGAAGTCCGTATCAACGGCAAGATCTACGTATTCGATTGCGGCACCGGATTCCGCAACCTGGGCAAGCAGCTCTCGCAGGAAAAAAACGGCCATCCCATCAACGCGCACATTTTTCTTTCACACTTTCACTGGGACCACATCCAGGGCATCCCGTTTTTCTCGCCGCTGTATAACGACCGCGACAGCTCTTTCGTCTTTCACTCATCCAGCCGCACGCGCGGTCTGCAACAGGCATTGGAAGAGCAGATGGCCGACCCATATTTCCCCGTGAACATGAGTGATATGGCTGCGCACCGCCAGTTCTGCACTATCGACGAAGGCCGCACCACGCTCGAAGGCTGCACCGTCCAGACCAAGTGGCTCAACCATCCTCAGGGCTGCCTCGGCTTCCGCATGGAAACCCAGGGCAAAGTCATTGTTTACGCTACGGACAACGAACCCGGCGATCCCGTTTTTGATAAGAGCGTCCGCAAGCTGGCTGAAGGCGCTGACCTGCTGATTTATGACGCGCAATATCTTCCTGAAGAATATGCCGCGCGCAAACAAGGCTGGGGACACAGCCACTGGCGCGAAGCTATCAACGTGGTAATGGAAAGCGGCGCTAAAGAACTTATTCTTTTCCATCACGATCCTGACCATTCCGACTCATGCATTGATTCGGTCGTCAAGCAGGCCCGCGAGCACTATCCCAAAGTGCGCGCAGCGTCAGAGGGCATGGAGATTGTGCTGTAATTTCTCTTGAGCGATTTTCTGAAATCTTGAGCTATGCGTGAGGTTGCTACTTCATGAGTGAATTGCTTTGACCGCACTTTTTCTGTAAATCACCTTGATCCCTTCTCGCCAACGCTCATCCACGCCGATCAGCGACCACTCAATGCTCGGGGAGAAGTAACGCAAAACCGTATCCGTAGCGGGGTGCACGCGCAGTGATGGCGCGATGAGCATCAGCAACGGCGGTCGAGGCGAGAGCTGTACGCCGGAGAAATATCCATATTGCTGGAATTCGTCGCGGCTGTGATGCCACAGAACGCGGGCCCAATAATCCAGCCCCTGCAGCGGCAGATGCATGTCTTCATCGGCCTTCAGTTCAAGAACAGCAAGCCGCCCGTCACGGGTGCAGGTCAGCACGTCAATCATGGCGCGATCAGAAGCGGAAAACGCCGGTACCTGTGAATACACATGAGCGGGATCAAGGCTGGAATCCACTGCGGAAACATTCTTGAAGACCAGCGATTCCAGCCAGCGCTCCGGATACATACGCCAGAGCGGGTCGCGACGATCACCATTGGGACTGCGAGCTTCCATCACGGTCTTGATGAATTCTTCGAACGCAGGCGACGTCTCCTCGTTCAGGCGCGTTTCGTATCCGGGCGGGCCGAAGATTATTTCTTCTTCGACCTGAAAACTGCCGGGTGCGTTCGCCAGCCTCACTCGCGCAAGCTCCAATCCGTGAAGACGAAAAGATAATTCAGTGGGAGAGAGGACTGCGGCTTCCGCTTGCGGCGCCAGCGCCATCACTTTGCTTACGGTCGCGGCAAAGCGTGAGCGCACATGACTAACGTCGGGCAGGCGCACAAGGCGAGTCTGTATGTTGCCATGATCAGCAAGGTCAATCTGGGTTGAAGATTCGTCCCGCTCATCGAATTCAAACAGCTGAAACTTTGCCGTGGCATGGTTCAGGTGCGCCAGGCGAATCTGGATGGTCGCTGAAGTTTTTGGCGGAACGTAGAGCCGCAAGCCCTCCACTACAGACCGTCCGGCTTCGCGTTCGCGGCATGCGTCCAGCCAGAGCAGGCCAAAGGTAAGCGCCGCGTCCACTTGCGCCTGCGTTTCTTCTTGGTTCACAGCCAGCACTGCAAAAGCACTGTGGCCTTTGCGTACGAGCCCACGCGCGTACACGGGAGAAAAGCTGCGTTCCAGGTCCATTGACGTGGAAAGTCTGGATTTATCCAATGCCCAGCCCGGCATATCGCGGCGCAAGGCCCGCTCCAGCAGACGTGCGTAGCGGCTTCGCGCTGCTTTCTGCGCCGTCGGTGGACGGCGATCGCGGTCACGGCATACCTCCATCTTGATGGGACGCGCGTGCCCAAAGCGCCGCGCGGTCAACGTCAATGTGCCATTTTTCAATTCGACGTCAAGCACATGGCGTACAACGTTGCGCTCCGCCGACCAAAGGTGAAGCAGACAACGATCTTTTTCCGATGACAGAGCATATTGCGCCGTCTCCAGATCAAAGAGCACCTCTCCGTCTTCAAGGACCACAGCGTTGCGTGAAGCAGCCAGAAATTCCTGAAGCGAACGTGCGAGCAGATCGGGTGTCATCGGGTCTCTTTACAGGCTTTCAATAAATTACCTTGTCCGGCTTGGCCTTCCATGCTTCAAACGGCGCGCTAGCATCGGCATGGACCAGTTGCTCAATGAGCAATTCCTGCTGTGAGAATGGCAGACAGACTTGCGTCTTGATAAATGAATCATCGAACCCTGCATCTGCGGCCGCGCCGGCGGTAGCGGCAAAATATACATGCGCAGGCCGGGACCAGTAGATGGCTCCCATACACATTGGGCACGGTTCACAACTGCAGTAAATCTCGCATCCGGTAAGCTCGAAATTGTTTAACACGCGGCAGGCGGCGCGTATGGCCACAACTTCTGCATGGGCGGTGGGATCAAGCGTTGACGTAACCTGATTCACGCCAGTTGAAATGATCTTTCCATCCTTGACTACCATTGCGGCAAAGGGTCCGCCTTCACCTTGTGTGACATTCTCTAGCGCCAGTTGAATTGTTTTATAGATGAGTTCGTTTCTGTCCATCCCTGCTCCCTGTAAATCACTGCTCTTGTAAGTCAAAGCGCGGCTTCTATCCTGGCCAGCCGCCTGCATTTCTCAGAAGGTCACCCGTATGGATAGAAAATAAAAAACAGGAGACAAAGAACCGTTAGTACATAAAGCCCGGGCTTCACCTGCCTGATCTTTCCCGCTATAAGTTTGCACAAAGGATAAAGAACAAAGCCAGCGCAGATACCGACGGCGATATTAAAGGTAAAACACATCAATGCAACCACGGCGAACGCAGGGACCGACTCAGAGTAATCGCTGAAATCAATGCGCGTGATCGGCTCCAGCATGAATAGTCCTACAATGATCAGCGCGGGCCCGTAGGCCTGCGGCGGGATCGCGGTTACAAACGGAGCAAAAAAAAGCGTCAAGCCAAAACAGCCGGCAACCACCAGTGCCGTTAAACCGGTGCGCCCTCCTGCCTCAATGCCGGTGGCGGATTCCACGTAAGCGCCGGCGGTTGTGGTGCCCATGGCGGGAGCAAGGCAGGTAGAAAGCGCATCCACCAGCATGGGACGCTCAATCTGCGGCAGGTTGCCGTTTTTATCCAGAAAGCCGGCGCGCGCGGAAAGCCCGATCAATGTCCCCATCGTGTCGACAAACGCCATGATGAAGATGGTAAGCACCACGGGAAAAGCGCTCCATGAAAAAGCACCGCGAAAATCGAGCTGCCACAGTATCGGTCCCAGCCCCGGAGGAAGGCTGACGAGATAAGCTGGCGGAGAAACTATCCTCGCCGCAAAGGCGATCACCGCCGTCGCAATAATGCCCAGCAGAATCGCGCCGCGCACTTTGCGGATTACCAGAATTGAAAGCAACAAAAAGCCGCTGATCGCCACCAGAACCGGAGCGCTGGTGAGATGTCCGGCGCGAACCGGTGCACCGGCAACTCCAAGCGCAACAATCCCAGTTTGGTTTAAACCAATGAATGTCAGAAACAGCCCAATGCCTACGGCAAAACTGTATCGCAGGGACAATGGCACTGCTTCCACTACCCATTGCCGCAGCCGGAATACCGTGAGCAGCACAAAGAGCACACCGGCAATAAAGATTGCCGCCAGCGCGGTCTGCCATTTATAGCCCAGCTGCCCGCATACGGTGAATGCGATGAACGCGTTTTCACCCATGTATGGCGCAATGGCAAACGGACGATTCGCGTAAAGGCCCATCAGTGCGCAGCCAAACACGGCCGCCAGCACCGTAGCCACAAAGCTTGGTCCCGCCGGGATACCGGCATTGCTGAGAATGGCCGGATTCACTACGACGATGTACGACATGGTGGTAAATGTGGTCAGGCCGGCGATGACCTCACGCGAAAGAGTTGTACCGTGCTGATCGAATTTGAAGAACTGCCCGACGGCGTTCATTCGGAGTGCTGCCTTGGCTTCAGCGTCTGGTCCAGATAAGCAAGATAACCGCACAACAGACGATATGTATCGTAATAATTATTGGGCCGGAATTGCGTGGTGGCGCCCGTGGCGACGTTCTGCTGCGTCAGAGAATGAATCGTTATCTGCGGGATATGGCGTGCCGCAAACGGATCCGAATCGGTGGCTCCCGCGGCCGCTATATCAATCTGGCTGGCAGAAAGCTTCAATGCATAGACCATTACGATCAGGTCATGTACCAGGTCTTTATCGGAATGCGCCGTCCACACCTTTGTGGGTGATAGGCCAAGCGCATCCACATTGATCATGGCTTCAGTTCGATTCAGCTGCTTGTGTTCCAGATGATTTACAAAAAACTGAGCGCCCAGCGGGCTAGCGCCGCTGTCAGCAAATGCCACGAAAATAAAACTATGATTGCGTTTTCTGTTCCGCAGGCTCTGGTAAAGCGCCGGAAGGATTGCAGCTCCGCTCCAGTTGTCCAGCGGGCGCTGCGCTGAGGAATTACGGTCATAGTGCGCACCCACAATTACCGTATCTTCATCTTCAGTGCCCAGCCGGCAAATAATGTTGGGACTATCGACGCCGTCCACCCTTTGCTCCATCAGTGAGTTTCCATTGCAGCCGGCCTCGCTGAAAAGCTCCTTCAGCTTTGCCGTTCGGGCTGCATTGGTCTCTGGAATGGTCTTCATGCGCTCCAGAACCGCGGCTTTTTCGGCAGGAGTGAATTGGACTCTCTGCGCCGGAGAGGCCCCGCATAACAAAACGATCAGGAGTTGGTAAATCAGAGCCTTCCCGCGCATGGTCAGGCTATCTTACACGGCAAGCGGGAGTGTCTTGAAATCGGAAATTCAGGCGCAGGCAAGACTTCGCAAAAACTGGGCGACGAATGCCTCGATATCGCTGGACAACAAGCGAACGCTGAGATTATGCGGCGTTCCCGGCGAAATAGCATGCTTGGCTATAGATAGCTGAGAAATACGATATCTTTCCGTCGCTGTTTCAGCGCGGCAAACCAGCGGCAGGGGAAGTAAAGAAGTGCAACGGCAATTAACCAGACAAGGTAAAGCAAGCCGAGGCTCCAGACATATCCAGCTGGCGCGGGCGGGACCATGACGGGATGATTCTGAAAGAGCCACGGCGAAACCGAGCCCATTCGCAAAATGGAAACAAAAACCGCCAACAGATGGATCAAAGGAATGTGCAAGGTGTAATAAAAGAATGGCACCCGGCCGAACATGGTGAGGCCATCTGCCATAGGCCCGCTGACATTTTCCAGTAAAGGTAAAACAAGCAGCATGGGCCCGAGCGTCATCAGCAGAAACAGCAAAGAAGCAGGATACTTGGTAGTGTTGAGGAATGAAATCCACGCTGGCGCTTGTGGGCGGCGCGGTGCTATAGGGACATTGGGCGTTGCGCCGTGAGAATCCTGATGTTGCACACTTGCCTGAGGCACGGGTGAGGACCATGGCCGCGGATCCCCATAGAGGTTGAAGCCACGCAGTATCAGGAAAAGGATGATGGCGGCTGCTCCCAATGCAAAGCAGAGACGGCGGCGCGATGTTACGTCCATGGTCATCACGCGTCCAAAAACATAGCCCAATGCCATGACGCCAACCCAGGGCACGATGGAATAAAGCACAAACAAAGTAGGCCCATGCTCGCCAATCTGGATAGGACCGCCGAAGTAAAGAAGCTGCCACACCCAGGCCCAGTGGCTATTCTGGACAATTGAAAACAAACTTTGTGAGTAATGGTCGAGAATGTTGTGGCCAAACACCACAAGCACCCCGAACGCTGTGAGCGCCTGCACAGGCAAGAAGATCAGACCAGCCAGCAACACCATGCTCCATCCAATCACCCAGATAACACCAGCAAGAAGGTAGTGGCTGAAATCAAAATTAAACGTCCAGGCGATGCGCAGAACGGTGAGTTCCAGAAAAACCAGCCACAGCCCACGAGTGAGAAGGTACCGAGCCAGCGCCCTGCGGCTGCCAAGTTTGCGGCCATGCAGGAAAGCGGATGTGCCTGCCAGAAAAATAAAAGCGGGCGCTACGAAATGCGTAATCCAGCGCGTGAGGAAAATGCCGGCGGTTGGGCCGCCAGCGGGAAGCCCTGAGTAAACCCGCACATGGTCAATGGCCATCAACAGCATCACAACGCCACGGACAATGTCAATTGAGGCGATGCGTTGCGTGCGTGATGGGGTCAGCATGCGCTCATTCATTTCCGATGAAGAGTTCGGAGTTTTCGATCCGGTGGGCGGCGCTATAGTTGACACTCGGTACCTTCTTCTTCGGAATCGCGAAATCGGCTGCACCAGGAATAGTCCCCAAAAAACGCACCCAGGGTTACAGACGTAGTCCGCAAAATTTTGTTATCGAAAAACAGTTAGTCCCCCGACTTAGCGGACTTAAACGTAAGGCGATTATCAATCTTGTCGATATAAGCCCATGGCACGTCCGGATCATGCGTAAAAATGGTTAGCCATTTTTCTGGAATTGCCCGGGCGTAATACCGTTTGCGATTATCAAGCACTTCCAGCGGAAACAAGTCGTAAGCCATTGCCCAGACCGGATCAAGGTGCCAGGTGGTAGGGATCAGGTCTGAAATGTAGCAAGCCGTTTTGCCGCCACTACGGATGTACACCGCCCACATATTGCGGGTGTGCCCGGGCCAGACCTCCACGGAAATGCCGGGAGCAATCTCCTGCTCCTGTGTCAGGTTGAGCAAAGTCATTTGACCGCTCTGGATCAGCGGATCATAGTTTGGACTCAGATAACTTACGCGATCGCGCTCCGTCTGCAGCAGCCCATGCCGCCACTCTCCTTCCGGAGCAAAGTATTTCGCGTTAGGGAACGTTGCCACTACCGCGCCATTCTTATAGACGGTATTCCACCCGCAGTGGTCAAAGTGCAGGTGTGAGTTGATCACGATATCGATCTTTTCCGGCGCAATCCCAGTCGCATGCAGGTTCTCAATGAGCTTTTCCTGTGTTTCAAAAATCTTTTTCCGCTTTTCCTCCAGCTTGTTGCCAATCCCGGTCTCGATCAAAATATTCTGTTTGCCCGTCCGTACCAGAACGGAATTGCAGCTCACAGTGATGCGATTGAGTTCGTCTGCCTGGACTTTTTTCTGCCACATTACCTTCGGAATGATGCCAAAAAACGCGCCGCCATCGGCCACGTACGTTCCGTCTGTGATCAAAGTCAGTTCAAAGTCGCCCAAAGAAATGGTCTGGTTGTTCACTGCGCCGCTACTCCGTCCCCAAAAGCTCGCGATGAAAGTGAGACCGTATGCGCGTAAACAGATGTACGCGTGTTCCCGGCCCGGAGATGCTATGCGTTTTTCGCGGATAAAGCTGCAGATCAAACTGCTTGCCCGCGTTGATAAACGCATTGATCATCTGCATGGTGTTCTGCATGTGAACATTGTCGTCACTGGTGCCGTGGACCTCAAGCAGATGGCCTTTCAGGTTCGCCGCGTATGTAATGGGCGAGCCTTTCTTGTATCCTTCCTCATATTGCGGCACCAGGCCTGCGTAACGCTCCGTATAGATGGAATCATAATCTCTCCAGTCGGTCACCGGCGCTACGGCAATCCCAGCTTTAAAGCGATCTGAGTGCGTCA
>DATBVH010000332.1:0-6412 GCA_036515395.1 Candidatus Angelobacter sp. | reverse complement strand
TGCACGATGGCGGGGAATACCGCTCACTGAAGTTGAATTCCTGCGGCCAACGCGAAGCACCTGCGAAATCAATAAGCGTCTTGGATCATCCTGGTCCCAGCGGTCCCACCAGTTTTTGATGAAATAACCCAGGCAAGCCAGCAATGCGCTCAACAAAGTGCCCACCGAAATCACAAGTTGCCACGACGGACTTCTCTTCTCCGGCGTTGATGCGGGATCCAGTACTTTGACTGACGGTATTTCCTTGGCTTCCTGGATTCTCGCCATCTCATATTGCTGGGTGAGCAATTCGACTACCGTTTCGCGAATCTTAGTCTGCCGGTACAGATCGGCCCACTTCACTCCCAATATCGGCAAGTTCTTCACTGAAGGGTAAGGACTCGTAGGGTCCTGAACGTTGGCCGCGCGGCCTGAGTTGATCTTGGTCAATGCGCGTTGCAATTCGTTTACATGAGCCTGAACACTCTTCACACGAATATTTTCTTCCGTGTAAGTCTGCTTGAGCCCTTCCAATTGTGCTTTCGATGCAATCAGCTCGCCTTGGAGCCTGGCTGCAGCTTCCACCTCGACCTTTGTCTGCTCAGGAACGTCCAATGCCATATTCGAACTGGCGAATTGGCTGAATTGCCGCTCGGCTTCCTGCAGGTTATTGTTTTCATCGGCCAGCCGCTGCTCAATAAAAATACGCTCACGGCGCGCCGCTGACGTGGAAACCTTTGTCATGACCAAACCGAGTTCCTCTACATAAGCATTGGCAAGATCCGTGGCCAGAGCTGCATCATGGTCCTGAACGGAGATAGCGATCACGCCGCTCTTTTTGTCTTCAGCAATTGTGGTGCGCTTGGTCAGCTTTTTTCGCGCATCTTCCCAGTACTTTATGCTGTACCTCTTCCGGAGATCGAAGCGATCAATAAGATGGTCCTGCACGGTGCGGCTTTCCAGCACTCTGGCAAAAATCGCACTGGTACTTTTCATTCCCATCATGTCGCTTGCCATACCAATGAGTCCCGGCGATTTTGACAGAGCAGGAAGAAGGGACGCCAAGCCCGAGCCACCGCTATCGGGCGGCATGATCTGGGCCGTGCTTTCATATTTGGGATAACGCCATGCAACTACCAGGGACAAAACAAAACCCAGAACCACCCATCGAAAAATCTGACGGCGCTGAAGCCAGAGATGGTAAAGCGCATCTGTCCATCTCAACCAGCTGGGGCTGGGTGAAGGCAGTTGGGTGCCATTGGCTTCACTGCTGAGAACTTCTCTTTCGGCCTCGCTTAGTGGCATCCACCAGCCTCCCTCGCGTACATCCAAGCAGGCCTAGCGATCCAATTTCCAAAGTTTTTCAGCGGACCAGATTTTTGAACTTCCAATTTACGTCCAATCCCCTTCTCAACTCTTAACGTCTTAAACGTCTTCCAATATATAAAGTTGCAGAACCGACCGAAACTGTTGCCGTTCCTAGGTAGAGAGAACCCCCCGTTTCACACCTGAGACCGGGTCAAAAACCAGTGTCTCTCCCCTTGCCAACCGCCAATGCATTTAATAATAGTGCATTTACGTAACCATTCAGCTTAACTCAAATCGGGTGCAGAAGTTAGTAGGAGGCAAACAGCCAACGAACCCAAATTATAAACCCCCTCTGCGGCATTTCTCCATTGGCGAGAGAGATGACTGCACCAGGTTTGGTTCATTGCCCTGATGTATCTCCTGGAACCAGTCCTCCACAGATATGTGTTGAAAGGCAACAGTCCTGCGGCCGCATTTATTGTGTCTTCATTGTGTTTACGCCGCGCTCAAAATGGTCTTCCATTTGCATTGAATTTCGTAGGTTTTTGGCGTTACGTCGCCGCAGGATCAAGATCATTTGCCAGAGGGAATCCTGAATCATTTCAGGGGAGAGTACGGCAGCAGCTCTGATTTGACGACCACACCTTTAAGAATAGATACTGACACGACAAATAATCCCAAGTAACTGGTATGCGGGATTTGTTTTTGCCTGGAGAAAAAGCAAGAACATGCAAATCTCTGTAATCGGTTCGGGCTACGTGGGTCTGGTTGCAGCAACATGCCTAGCGGAGTTGGGTCACAACGTAATTTGCGTCGATAGTGATTCAACGAAAATTGCAGCCTTGAACGCCGGCGAACCCCTGATCCATGAAGACTATTTACAAGAACTATTAAGCCGCCACCGCGGCACTCACCTTTTATTTTCCACTGATCTCCAGGATGCGGCACGAAAATCCGTGGTAATTTTCATCGCCGTGGGGACTCCCTCCGCCGAAAATGGAGCAGTTGACCTTTCCTGCGTGGAAGCAGTGGTGCAATCGCTGGCCGGAGCGATGAATGGATACAAAGTCATCGTCGAGAAGAGCACTGTGCCGGTCTACACAAGCGAGCGTGTGCAGGATGCATTGTCTCCCAAAGGCGGCAAGCAGCTGGATTTCGATGTGGTTTCAAATCCTGAATTCCTGCGCGAAGGAACTGCCATTACCGACTTTCTTTACCCCGACAGGATTGTGGTTGGAGCCAGCAGCGAACGCGCAGCGGGCATCATGCGTGAAATCTATGCACCACTGATTGACGGCTCCTATGCTCAGCTTGCCAGCGCCGTTCCCAAGCCAGAGCCGGCACGTTCTCTCCCGATGTACATTGAGACTTCACCGCGCAGCGCAGAGCTGATCAAGCATGCGTCCAACGCTTATCTGGCATTGAAGATTTCGTTCATCAACGCTGTGTCAAGTTTTTGTGAATCTGTGGGCGCGAATATTGAAGAAGTTTCCAGAGGCATTGGCAGTGACAGCCGTATCGGGCCGGAGTTTCTGCGCGCCGGCATAGGCTATGGGGGCTCATGCTTCCCCAAGGATGTAGCAGCTTTTCGCGCGGTCACGCACGACTTCGGATTTGAATTTCCATTGCTGGATGAGATCAAGAGAATTAACGACGAGCAGCGCGTACGGTTTGTTCGCAAGGTCCAGACTGCATTGCGGACAATCAAAGGCAAAAGACTGGCAGTGCTTGGGTTGGCATTTAAAGATGGGACTGACGATGTGCGTGAATCGCCGGCCATCAACGTTATCGAGCAGTTGCTGGAAGAAAAGTGCCAGATCACAGCTTTTGATCCTGCGGCAATGGAGCGGGCGCGACAGATTCTTGGCAGCCGAATCAACTATGCAGCCGATCCCTACGCTGCCGCCGACGGCGCTGATGCACTGCTGATCCTGACAGAGTGGAAGGAATTTGGGAGTCTCGATTTAGCTCGCATCAAGCATCTTTTGCGGTCTCCCATTGTGCTGGACGGGCGCAATGTTTTCTCCCAGGCGGAAATGGCGGAGGCAGGTCTTTCTTACCACAGCATCGGTCGTCCGGCGCTGGATGCCTCGCGCAGCTTGCTCAAGAAAGGCCAGAGCGCGAGATAGATAAGAAGATAAACGCGAGCACGTTCAATCTTGCAAAATATGATTTAGAAAGGGGCTGCTTTGACAGCCCCATTTTCATCTGCACTCAAGAGCATATGAAGCCGCAGCAACCAAGGAAGCAAGTGAAAGATCCGGCGGGCAGGACCGCGCCAGATATTCCTGCCGACATTCGACGAGTCACTTTGACGGACGATGTTTTCGCTGATTCTGAAATTTCGTTTCGAGAATGCTTCATTGAAAATGCCAGCTTCGGAAATGCCAGCTTCAAAGAGCGTTCCTTGAAATCCGTCGTACTTGAAGCCTGCGTCCTCAAGGGCGTGAGCTTTGCCCGGTGTAACATCCGATCTCTGCGATTGAAAGATGTGCGCCTGGTGGAATGCGATTTTGCCAACACTGAGGCAATCGGCATGAAAGCGGTGCGTACAGAATTTATCAACTGCCGGCTAACTGGACTGAGAGCCGTTGAATCTGAATGTCAGGATTTTTTGATCGCCGGGGGAGATGCTGGTTTTACGCAGTTTCGATTAGGGACGTTCAAAACAAGCGAATTGAAATCCTGCAACTTCAGTGAGGCAGACTTCCACGGCTGCGACCTACGCGGAGCCATTCTGAAATCATGTGAATTTAAGAATGCGGATATGAGCGGAGCCAAGTTGGAAGGAGCGGACTTTCGTGGTTCGCGCGTGGAAGATCTCATGGTGCTTGCGTCCGATCTCAAGGGTGCGATTGTAGATCCCGCTCAAGCCATGATCTTTGCCGAACTGCTGGGATTGAAGATTCGTTAAAACACCTTGTCTGGCCGGACACTCGGCGAAGTCCTAATACGTACAGCACGGTTTGCTTTGATTCATCATTCAATCCGCTTTAGTTATTGCCTGCATATATAGAGGTGTCGCTCGGGTTAGAGTGTCTATCAGATCTTGTGATGAAAAGTCGCGCTCTCAATTTTGGATTCTCCATTGAACCAATTTTCCTCCTCAGGCTTGCACACTGATCTGGTGATTCCAGAGACCAGAATTGGTTCTATCTTCTACCAGTACTCTGGGACCGAGGTGGAGATGGGCTTTGGTTCATAGCGGCACATTGGAATGGTACATGTACCGCCGATTAATTTTCGCCCCAATTTAAGCCCTACCAGGCGGCCCTCAAGAGAAGACATAAAATCCCGCAAAATATTAATTCTAAAATACTTAGTTAATGTCTAGCACACCCATAAACACCCCGCCCTAGCATTAAAAGTTTTAATACACCCCCAATGAAACCTTAATCCCCACCCCCCAGAATGTGCATTGCAATGCACTCCGGACAGGACTCGTGTGATCCGGCGGCACTGAGCGATTTAGGAGAAAAACGATGAAACCGTCTTCCGGGACTTTCTGGTTCCTGCGCATTTTCGTTGGTGTAGTTGCACTCGTTTTTGCGGTGGGCTACTACGGCCACGTTCGAGCGCAAAGCGGTACAGGCTCCGTCAGAGTCCCATTGCGGCCTCTCGCGCCGCTTTCGAGCGTTCCCATTCCTCCCGTCTTCGGCATGGAAGGAATCATCGCCGATAAAACAGCGGCGATCGAGTTGGGAAAAGCCTTGTTCTGGGACATGCAGGCTGGCAGCGATGATATTCAGGCTTGCGCCAGCTGCCATTTCAATGCAGGTGCTGACAGCCGCGCCAATAACGAAGTAAATCCTGGCCAGGCGGGCGGCGACAACACTTTCCAGCTAGGCTTTCCATTCAACGGATCACTGGGTCCAAACTATCATTACAAAGCCGGCACGGCCGATGCAGGTTTCGGCGGATACCACGACGGCGATTACCCGTTTCGCAAGCTGGCCAACGTTAATGACCGCTTCAGCGTAATTTCTGACGTCAACGACGTTTCCGGTTCGCAAGGGCAGTTCGGACTGACCAATGACACGATCACCATGAGCCAGACAGGTGCGCACGCTGGCGGCGATGGCGATCGCGGCCAGGTGGGGGGCAATCCGGGCGGCGACGATGGCAACGATGAAGGCCTCACCTTCGGAAACGGCACGCCACGCCAACCTGGCAGCAAACACGGCCCTGCGAACAGCTCGGGCAGCGGTAGCAACAATAACAGCCAATCAAACAGCAAAAAGCAAAAGACCCCCGGCGGCAGCGCAATCGCCACGAGCGTGGAATCCACGACTCCAGTGGCTGACCCGGTTTTCTCGTATCCCAGCGAGGTTGATCCAACCCAGCGAATCAATACTCGCAGGATAACCGGCCGCAACACACCCAGCGCGGTGGATGCAGTTTTCAACTTCCGTAATTTCTGGGATGGGCGCGCACAGAACGTTTGCAACGGCGCAAATCCTTTCGGCACCCGTGACAAGCAAAACCATCTGCTGGTTGTTGATCCGGTTGACGGCAAGCTGGGAGCGACCCAGGTAAACATGGTGAACTCGGCCCTGTGCTCGCAATCACTGGGCCCGATTCTGAGCGCGACAGAAATGTCTGCCGATAACCGCAACTTCCACCAGGTCGGCAAGAAATTGCTCGCTCGCGTTCCCTTGGCCAATCAGTTGGTAGATCCGACTGATAGTGTGTTGGGCACATTTTCAAAGTCGCCTGACAGGGGACTGAAGACCAGCTACTCAGCGCTGATACAAAAGGCGTTCCAGCCTGAGTGGTGGCAGTTCTCGCAGCATATCTGTGAAACCGCGAATGGCAGCACTTCAACGACAGTCGATCCGGCCCAGTTTGAGACTTGCCCAGCCGGCACCAACGATTACAGCCTGATGGAATACAACTTCTCGCTGTTCTGGGGCGTAGCGGTCCAGATGTACGAGAGCACTCTGATAGCCGACCAAACGCCGTTCGACAAATACCTGGAACAGCAGCAGACCTACACGCTGATTGGCGACAATACAAAGAACCAGTACACCATTCAGTTGCAGCCCGGCATTACGCCCTACACGCTTTCAGTGATTGGCTTGAATCCGACTCTGGACGCCAGCGACCAGGACACGTACGCATTTGA
>DATBVH010000331.1:0-5423 GCA_036515395.1 Candidatus Angelobacter sp. | reverse complement strand
GAAGCCCCGAGGTGTTGACCGATTTACCCGGTTGGCGGTAAGCCCGGAGCCCAAGCTTCAGCGCAAGCTGATTAAAGATCGCACTCTGTGGGTTTCGCAAGAAACTAAGGCAGAGAAAGCTGGTCGGCAAGGGTCTATAGCGAACCGCTGGGCGAGGTGAATGGGTCAACCACAAAACTCGGGGCTTCTTATTTTTTGGTGCAAGCAGATTAGAGCCTGCCCAATTCCTTCTTCAGTCTTCCATTCTCCTTTCCGCAAACAAATTCGTAATTTGGTAATCGGGTAATTTGAGGCTGCTCCGATCGATTGCAAGCTGCGGTAGATTCACAGTTCAGAACGCGGTAAGATTGGTGAACACTGCTGATGGTGTCCAGTCGTCCGAATGCAATTACAAAATTACCAGATTACCCAATTACCAAATCTGGTTTATTCCAGCCCACCATATACCAGCTTACCGCCGAGGTAGGTCGCTTCCACTTTCACGTTCTTGATGGCCGCTGGCGGAATCTTGAAGATGTCGTCGGAGAGGACAACGAAATCCGCCAGCTTGCCCGGTGTGATTGATCCTTTTTCTTTATCCTGAAATTCTGCATAAGCCGAGCCCATAGTGTAGGCCTCAATGGCTTCTGTAACGTTCAGCTTTTGTTCAGGCACCCAGCCGTTCGGATTCTTGCCGTCGAGCGTGGCACGGGTGACGGCCGCATAGATGCTCCACATTGGACTCAACGGCGCGACGGACCAATCCGTACCGAAAGCCAGACGCACACCGTTATCAAGGAACGTACGAAACGCGTAAGTGCGCTTGATGCGGTCAGGACCGATTCGACTTTCCGCCCAGCGTCCATCGTCGATTGCGTGATAAGGCTGAACAGAGGCGATCACTCCCAGCCGCGCATAGCGCGCGAAATCCTTGGCTGCCATGTGCTGCGAATGCTCGATGCGCCAGCGCCGGTCGCGCTTGCCATTCGTCTTTTCGATCTGGGCAAAGATATCCAGGGTCATAGAAATGGCACGATCGCCAATGGCATGAACGCAAAGTTGCAGGCCAGCAGCGTCCGCGCCGCGAAGCCGCTGCTGCATGGCCGAAACAGGATGCATCTCATCGCTCAGCAGGCCATGCGAGTTTGGCGCGTCTGTATAGGCGTCAAAGAAATATGCGGTTTCCGAACCCAACGATCCATCGGCGTAGCCTTTCACCGCCCCCATGCGAAGGAATGCTGTGCCGAAAGCCCGGCGGATTCCCAGCTTTGCCTGGTCCTTCCATCCGGTTTCCATTGGCGCGGCATAAATGCGGACGGTGAGTGCTCCTTGCTCTTGCAGTTCGGAATAAGCCTTCACGTCGTCATAAGACGGATTCATGTCCTGCACGCTGGTCACGCCGAGTGAGGCCGCATGATCAAGCGCCTGGTGAATCGCACGCATCCGGTGCGCCGGCGTCATTGGAGGCATGACTTTATTTACTAGTTCCTGCGCTGAATCTCTCAGCACGCCGGTGGGATTGCCCTGCTCGTCGCGAATGATTTGTCCTCCGGCGGGATCAGTGGTCTTGGCTGTAATGCCTGCAAGACGCAGCGTGACGGAGTTCGCCAGCGATTCATGTCCGTCATATCGATTCACCCACACCGGCGTATCCGGGGTCGCGGGATCGATAAGCTCCTTGGTGGGAAGATTGGCTGGCGACCACTTCTGTTCGTCCCAGTCTCCGCCGATAATCCACTCGCCTTTGGCAGTCGTTTTCACGCGATCCGCAATCTTGCGCGCAAACTCTTCCGGTGATGCAGCATCTTTCAACTGCACCGCTGAAAGATGATCGCCACCATCTACAAAATGGACATGAGCATCGTTGAAGCCGGGAAGCAGGAGCTTGCCTTGTGCGTCCAGCACTTTGGTCTGGGGGCCATGCCACGTATCCACGTCCGCCGCGCTGCCAACAGCAACAATTCGCTCACCAAGGACGGCCAGCGCTTCTGCGTGAGGGCGCGTCTTATCGACGGTCCAGATTTTTGCGTTGGTTATGATGAGATCGGCCGCAGGCTTTGCCTGGGCGCCAGCCATGAAGTTGCCCATCAGAAGGATCAACGCGTGCCACAAAACAATTTTGGCAATCTTTGGCAATTTTGGCATTTCTGGCAATCCCTATCGCTCTCCCCATTTCAACTTGGTCCGCAGTACGTCAAAGAATGACCGGTCAGCGAACTTAAAGAGTTTTACGTTATATTCTGACTTCTTGCAGACGACCACGTCATCATCCAACAGCGGAGTTCCCACCTGCCCATCCACAGTCAGAAACGCCTGTTCCCTGGTCACAAGAATTCTGGCTTCGATGATCGCCGTATCTTTCACCACCAGGGGACGGTTGGTGAGTGCGTGAGAGGCCACCGGAGTAATCACGAACGCCAGGACCTCGGGCGAGAGAATGGGGCCGCCGGCAGCGAGTGAATACGCGGTCGATCCCGTAGGTGTTGAGATGATCAATCCGTCAGCTTTGTAATTTGCCACGAAGTTGCCGTTTACGCGTACTTCAAAATCCGTGATGCGGGCCACCGCGCTCTGGTTCATCACAACTTCATTGAGCGCCTCATGCGTGGCCACGCATTTGCCTTGTCGCAAAACCTGGCAGTGCAGCATTGGGCGCAGGCTTAATTCATAAGAGCGTGCCGCATCTATTTCCGCGAGTGCCTGTTCAATTTCTTCTCGTCGAATCTCCGTGAGGAAGCCCAGCGACCCCAGGTTAACGCCGAGGATGGGAATATCTGCTTGTGCCACACAACGCGCCGTTGAAAGCAACGTGCCATCGCCTCCCAGGACGATCACAAAATCAGGGGCAACGCGCGCCAGGTCTTCGCGCTCTGCGGGTTCACAGTCAGGACAAAACTCACGCGTGGCAGCGTCAGCGGTGATCGCATAGCCGTGCGCGCGAAGCCACTCCGATACCTGGACAACTACCTTGCCCAGCTCCGGCTTGCCCTGCTTGGAAATGATGGATGCTTTCTTCATTAGCACGCTTTATTCATCAGAAGGCTTTATTCATTAGAAATCTGTGTGCAACAGAAATTCCCGGTTCCCTTCCATGCCCAGGATGGGAGATTCCATTAATTCTATGTTCTTGCCGCCCAGCTCTTCCACTTTTTGCCGGACTTTCTGTACCGCGTCCTGCTGGGCTGCTTCGTCTTTCACGATGCCGCCTTTGCCAACCCGCTCGCGCCCAACCTCGAATTGCGGCTTGATTAAGATGACAGCCTCGCGGTGTGACGATGCCGCCGTCGCGAAGGTGGACTCCAGCACCGCAGGGAGAACGAGTGTAACAGAGATAAAGGAAACGTCGATGGCGATGAAGCTGATGGCCGCGCTAGCACCGACGCACTCTATATCCTGCTGAGAGAGATAACGAGCGTTGGTCTTCTCCAGCAGCTTCACACGCGCGTCAGAACGCAGCCGCGCATGGATCTGGCCATAGCCTGTATCCACGGCAATCACCTCAGCAGCGCCGTGCTGCAGCATGCAGTCAGTAAATCCGCCGGTGGATGCGCCCACATCCATGCAGGTGCGGCCGGTAAGATCAATCTTCCAATCGCGCAACGCTGCTTCAAGCTTTAGTCCGCCGCGGCCAACATACTTCAGGTCATCGCCCAGCAACCTGATAGCGGCTTCAGGATCAACGCTGGCGCCAGCTTTCTCAATTTTTTGTTCGTTGACAAGCACGCGCCCGGAAAGCACCATGGCCTGTGCGCGTTCACGCGAAGGAACAAGGCCGCGCTCCACCAACAGCTTGTCAATGCGCACTTTCATGGAGTCAATTGTATGTTGGAGTTTCAACAAGAGGCCAGAATCGACCAGAGCGCATTCAAAAATCAGTGACGGGCAGAAGAATTTCGGCTGCCGAGATTTGAAGAGATGAATTTAGCTTTAAGGGCGAACGATCATAGCTTTCAGCAAAAGAAAAATGCAAGTAAATTTTTGAAGGCAACGGCTGCTGAAGAAACTTTTCATTGAGCTCGCGAGAAATTCATCGATTGTTAACACTCGCACCTTCTCCAGTGCAAAGCGTGAAAACACGCAGGTTTGCTGCATCGCTTCAATTGTTCACATTGGTTTTCCACATTGTTTTTCACTGAACTGTTGAAAAGCGGCAGCAATTAGTGGAAACAAATTTGCGCTGCGCTCATAAGAAAAACACCTCAGCGAAACGAAGAGTTCTCATGCGGTAGAATGGTCTCGCTCATGCCGCGCAAAAAGAAAAATAAATCCGCCACCACCAAAAAGAAAAAGGGCAAACGCCTTAAGGGAAAGTCTACGTCCGCACACAAGACTCCCGTGAAAAAGCAAAAGAAGGAGCCGGAAATCCTACCGGTATTGAATGCTGAAAAACTGAAGGAACTGTATGCCACCATGGTGAAATGCCGCATGCTGGCCCAGCGGATGCAAAGCGATCACACAGGAACCAGGAGCGGCAATTCCGTTCACGGCTTTGAGGCAGCGATGGTCGGCGCTGGCGCGCATCTCCTTTCCAAAGACTGCGTTGCCATGGAACACAGCAGCTTTGTTGCCAGCCTGATCAAAGGAACGCCGCTGCATTCCATTCTTGCGCGGAACAGCGAACACCAAAGCAATGGCTCGGGCGAAGCTGTTGCATCAAAGCACGATGGCAACCGCGCGGCAGCTCTCAGCATGCAAACTATTTTGTCACTGGCTGCGGAGATGAAAGGCAAAGGCGCGGTAACGCTGATGTTTTGTACGCACAATCCAGAGACGCTTACTTTTGATTCTGCGGCAATGGCCATGGCCGCTACGCAGAAGCTGCCGCTGGTGTGCCTGGTTGAAAGCAGCCTAGATTCTCCGCTGGAATTGCCCAACCAGATTGCGTCAGGCCCCTACATCGGAGCTGATCCAGCGTTTTATCCGCGAATCCCTGTCGATGGCTGCGATGTTGTTGGAGTATTTCGGGTAGCGCAGGAAGCCATCCGGCGCGCGAGAGAAGGCCACGGTCCGGCAGTAATTGAATGTCTCACTGCGCGCAGCAGCACGTCAGCGAAAAATGAAGCTGAGCAAAGTTCCGCACAGTACCTCGCGCAAGATCCAATTTCATTCATGGAACAGTATTTGCGGCGCAGAAATTTATGGTCGGAAGAATGGTCGCAATCGATCATAGAAGGATTCAACCGGCAACTGAGCGAGGCAGCCACTTCTCTCGCCAATCCAGCAGAGATTGAAAGCCAGTTCGATAACGTGTACTCACGCCTTCCGGCAGCAGCTTCAGCACGGTAAACTTTCGTTTCACCAACGTTTCCTGCGTTCCATTAGTGGAAATTGCGCGTGGTTCGCATCATACTTATATACTATAGAGATGAATGCCAAACCTGCCGCAGCCATTGAACCTGACCACGAGGAAATCCTAGAGTGGATTGAAGCTTTTGACGAAGTCA
>DATBVH010000330.1:0-5222 GCA_036515395.1 Candidatus Angelobacter sp. | reverse complement strand
GCCCTCGCCCTTTCCGAGAGCATGCAAGATCGCGAAATCCTCCACGTAATCGGCAAAGGCCGCCGCTGTGATGCAAATTGCTGCCAGCCGCCCTAGTATCCGCCCTGCGCTATTGCCGGAGCGCCGCATGGGCCCGCTCAGCGCGAAAAAGAACAAGACCCAATACAGCGGAATGAATACAAAATCGATATATTGCTGCCGTGCCATCGTTGCCCAATTTGCCTCTGCATTCTTGGCCTCGGCGCTTTTCTCGTCCGGGTTTTTGGGATCTTTTTCATCAGGATCTCCCAGCAATGCGATTACCTGCTCCCGCGACTGGGTAAACTGCATGACAACTCCGCGGTTGGGCAGATTCTGGACCAGGTGGTCCTTGACCGGATCGTTACCTTTGTATCGCTCATTGTATTTGAGCAGAGATGCGCATGCGATCAGCACAATCAATATCAGCAGGTTTCGACCCATGACGGCTCCTGGAATCAGCGGTCGGGATTATATCTGATCTCCAGCAGGGCTCAACGAGTTTCTCTCATTCATGATCTGCTGGTAGAAATCGGGCGGCCAAAGAAGCGGAGTACACTGGATTCGCCATGTCCAACTACATTGCCGCTATCGATCAAGGAACCACGAGCACGCGGTTCATTGTGTTCGACGCCGCAGGGAAAGTTGTGGCGTGCGCACAGAAAGAGCACCGGCAGATTTATCCGCAGCCGGGATGGGTGGAGCATGATGCGGAAGAAATCTGGGCGCGCACACAGGAAGTGATGGCCGAGGCGATGGCGGAGGCACGGCTGAAGCGCGCGGATTTGGCCGCAATCGGAATCACGAACCAGCGCGAGACCACGCTGCTATGGAATAAGAAGACAGGCAAGCCGATTCACAATGCAATCGTATGGCAGGACACGCGCGTGGCCGAAGAGGTAAGCAAGTTTGCCAAAGAGAGAGGCGATGCGTTTTTTCGCAGCCGTACGGGATTGCCGCTCTCAACCTACTTCAGCGCGCTCAAATTGCGCTGGCTGCTGGCAAACATTCCCGGGGCGCGGCGTCAGGCAGAAGCCGGAGAGGTCTTGTTCGGCAACGTTGATTCATTTCTGTTGTGGAAGCTGACTGGCGCGGAGAATAACGGCCTGCATGCGACCGACGTAACGAACGCCAGCCGCACACAGTTAATGAACCTGAACACGCTCGAATGGGATGACGAACTATTGCAGGCATTTTCCATTCCGCGGCAGGTCTTGCCGCAGATCCGATCCAGCAGCGAAGTGTATGGCCACATTGTGCAAGGGCCGCTAAAAGGCGTGGCGATTGCGGGAATCCTGGGCGACCAGCAGGCCGCGCTGGTGGGGCAAACGTGTTTCAGAAGCGGCGAAGCCAAGAACACTTACGGCACTGGTTGCTTTCTGCTGATGAATACAGGCGCGAAGCCGACGGAATCGAAGCACGGATTGCTCACGACCGTGGCATACAAGCTGGGCAATGAGCCGGCACAGTATGCTCTGGAAGGCAGCGTCGCCATCGGGGGAGCGCTGGTGCAGTGGTTGCGGGATAATCTGGGGCTGATCAAGACCAGCGCTGAAGTGGAAAATCTGGCGCTCACGGTGGAAGACAATGGCGGCGTGTATATGGTCCCGGCATTTTCCGGTCTATATGCTCCTTACTGGAAAGAGAATGCGCGCGGCGTAATTGCGGGCCTTACGCGATTTGCCAACAAGGGACATCTGGCGCGGGCGGTGCTGGAAGCGGTGGCGTTCCAGACGCGTGAAGTGGTGGAAGCGATGGAGCAGGATTCCGGCATACGGCTGGAAGAATTGCGCGTGGACGGCGGAATGGTGGGAAACGAGCTGTTGATGCAGTTTCAAGCAGACATACTCAATCGACCGGTGGTGTTGCCGTCTACCAAAGAGACGACTAGCCTGGGCGCGGCATACGCGGCCGGGCTGGCCGTAAAATTTTTCAGCAGCGTGGACGCGCTATGCAGCCATTGGTCGGCGGAGAAAACATGGAAACCAGCGATGGATGTAGCGCTCCGCGAAAAGATGTACAAGCAGTGGAAGAAGGCAGTGACCAAAACCTTTGATTGGGTGGAAGCATAAAGAAAATGGCGTTTTGATGATAACCGACGGCTCTCTCTTTCGATCTAATTACAGGCAGGTGAAGAGAGAAGGAACATTCTGAGTGCCTGTGGTGTCACTTACCGGGATGAACGCACGTCGCCATGAATAGACTTGCGGAGAGCCCATGACTAGTTATTGCCTGATGATTTTGGCGCTGTTGCTGCCGATGCAACGCTTTCTGGCTTCTGTCTCCGGGCAAATACTGGATCGCGAGGGCAATCCCATGACGGGCGCTGAGGTGGTGTACACCAATGTGGGGACGGTCGACCGGGTGGCAGAACGAATCATTGAAGGCACAGGAAAGGTCTACAAAGTTAAAACCGATAAGAACGGCAAATTCTCTCTTGTCGGCGTGGAATATGGCGTCTACCAAATTGAGATTACCGCACCGGACGGCAGCCATGTTTACTCCGGCAAAAAGCATGTTGGCGATATTGCGGATACGGAAGTAGAGGCCCAAAATGTCCTCAACGTGGATTTATCTGCGGAGGATGGCTCGGGAGGCGGGACGAATCTGGCATCAGGAAAGAAAACGAAAGAACAACAGGAATTGCTCCGGCAGGAAAATGCCCATGCGGCAAAGATCAACAAATTGATGGTGCAGTACCACACGGCTGTGGGACTTGAAGAGTGGTTGAATGCGATCAGTCTAATAAAACAGCTGATTGCACTGGACCCGAATCGCTGGGAGTTCTACCAGAACCTGGGAACGCTTGAATCCAACCAGATGCATTACGCGGAAGCGGCGGAGAGCTTTGCCAAAGGAGTGGAAGTCGCGCAAAAGACGCTGAAGAACGCTTCCGATTCTGATCGCGCGCTGACAAATATTGGCGATCTGCTGTTGGCCGAAGCCGATTGTTATGACCGCATGGAGAAGGTGGATGAAGCTGTGGCGCTCTATCAAAAAGCGGCGGCAACGTATCCGCGGCCGTTCATGGCGAAATATCGGGCATGTAACGCGCTCACGAACGCCGGCAAATATGAGGCCGCGATTGAGAAATGCAATCAGGCCATCACAGAAGATCCCGCGCAGTGGGGACCATACCAGGTGATGGGCGGCATTTATATGGCGCTGGATAAGCCGAAAGATGCCCTTGGGTCCTATCAAAAAGGAGTAGCGGCGGCGCAGAAAATGATGGAAGGACAGCCGGATTCGCGTACAAGAATCGGATTGGGACAAATGTTGAATTCTGAAGGCCACCTGCTGGTGCAGCTTAAAAAATACGATGAAGCAATTGGAGTATTCCAGCAGGCGGCGGAATCGGCTGCATATCCCGCGATGCCGTATTTGAACCTATGTGCCACCTACTACAATCTGAAGCGCAGCCAGGAAGCAGTAACGGCCTGCGATCACGCTATCTCGTCGGACCCCACGCTGGCTGATGCGTACTTCATTAAAGGCTCAATTCTCTTTGGACAAGGGCAGGTGGAGCGCGGAAAGTATGCGGTCCCTCCGGGGACAACGGAGGCGCTGAATAAATATCTGCAATATGCGCCGGACGGGGATCACGCTCGCACCGTGCGAGACATGATCAACCAGCTCAACAAGGAAATACCGGCTTACAAGCCAGCGAAAAAATAAGCAGACCACCGCAATTGAACGGTCGGGATTGAGCAGCTCGCAAATTTATCCAGCAATCAAAGTCATTTCTGAAGATCTACCGTCTCGCTCACTGTGGCCACCCAACTGTAAGAGATCGAATCCTAATCATGGTCACTCAAAGAACGGAGGTAGTTCCCATGAAAGCAGCTTTTCTCATTGGCCGTCTGATGTTTGGTGGATTCTTTCTTTATAACGGCATCAACCATCTCAAACAGCGCAAGCAAATGGGCCAATATGCAGAGTCAAAGAATGTACCCATGGCTGAAGCAGCGGTGGCAGCAACCGGTGTGGTATTGATTGCCGGCGGCATGAGCATACTACTGGGCGTAAAACCAAAGCTGGGCACAGCCGCGATTGCCGGATTTCTTGCGGGCGTTTCTCCGGTGATGCATAACTTCTGGAATATGCAAGACCCGCAGCAGCGCATGAATGAAATGATCCACTTCAGCAAGAACATGGCGCTCCTGGGCAGCGCGCTGGCGCTCATGGGCGTGGATGAGCCGTGGCCGGCAAGTATTCCCATCAGCCAGGAAGAAGTCGCAGCACGCGGCTATGAAGATCTGCTTGCTGCATAGCTTTAAAAACCGGGAGACGAAAGCCATTATGCAGCGCAGAGAATTTTTGAGAGGCGTAGCGTTGGCCGGAATTGCATCGCGGGGTGCGCGAGGCCTGGCCAGCAGATTTGGCAGCGGCATGCAATCGGGTGCGGGCGGAAGCAAAGAAGGGGGCTCGATGATTTTTCGCACACTGGGGAAGACTGGCGAGCGCGTCTCCGCCATTGGCATGGGCGGGTTCCACATCGGACAGCCCAAGCTTAGCGATGATGACAGCATCAAGCTGGTCCGTGCCGCCATCGATGGCGGAATCAACTTCATGGACAACTCATGGGACTACAACAAAGGGCAAAGCGAAGTCCGCATGGGGAAAGCGCTGAAGGATGGGTATCGGCAAAAAGTTTTTCTGATGACGAAGCTCGACGGCCGCACGAAAGAAGAAGCGACCAAACAAATCAATGAATCATTGCAGCGGCTGCAGACCGATCACCTTGATTTGATACAGCATCACGAGATTATCCGGTTTGACGATCCGGACAGAATCTTTGCCGAGAACGGCGCGCAGGAAGCTGTGCTGGAAGCGAAGAAGGCAGGTAAGGTGCGCTACATCGGATTTACCGGACACAAAGATCCGCACATCCATCTTTATATGTTGGAGGTTGCGGCAAAACACAATTTTCATTTCGATACCGTGCAGATGCCGCTGAACGTAATGGACGCTCACTTCCGCAGCTTTGGTAAATTGGTGCTGCCCAAACTGGTGGAACAGCAGATCGGCGTGCTGGGAATGAAGTCCATGGGTGATCAGATCATTCTGAAAAGCGGCGTGGTCAAGCCCATGGAATGCTTGCACTACGCGCTGAACCTGCCGACTTCAGTGGTGATAACAGGAATCGACAGCCAGGAAATTTTGCAGCAGGCGTTTGAGGCAGCCAAAACTTTCAAGCCGATGAG
>DATBVH010000329.1:0-9803 GCA_036515395.1 Candidatus Angelobacter sp. | reverse complement strand
CACTCCAAAAACTTACGAAACGCCTTGCCGCGATGGCTATGTTCGCGCTTTTGTTCCAGAGGGAGTTCCGCAAACGTCTTGCCAAGAGCAGGAAAGTAAAACAGCGGATCGTAACCAAAACCCTGAGTTCCGCGGGGTTCGGTAAGCATCTCGCCTGGCGCTTCACCGGTAAATGTGGCGATCGTCTTGCCATCGCGAGCCAGCGCGATCACGGATATATATTTGCCCGGATATCGATCTCGATTTAACCGCTTCAACTCAGAAATCAATGCCGCATTGTTTGCCTGATCGTCAGAGTTTTTATCCGATGCCGAGCCTGACTGAAGCACTGCAGCATAACGAGCTGAATGGACTCCCGGCGCGCCATTGAGTGCGTCCACCGCCAGCCCTGAGTCTTCCGCCAGCACTAGCTCTCCGGGCACAAGGCGGCTATAATATTCGGCCTTGATTCGTGCGTTTTGCTCAAAAGTGGTTCCGTCTTCAATAGCAGGCGGCACGTCCGCCATGTGTGGCAAAGGATCGAGCGCAACGGCTAATGCCTGCGCTGCTTCGCGGAACTCGCGTACTTTCCCTGGATTCGTGGTGGCTAGATAGATCATGGACATCTCAAAAATGTTAGAAATGCTCCGTGATTGGAGTTGCTTTCGCCATGGGGGTGTAAGTCTCCTTTTCTTAGGATTCGATTTTAGCTTCCTAGGCCAAAACCAATTTACACCCTCTTGCTTTTACACAATCAAGATTACTCACCCGATTGGTTATGTGCTGGGAAGCGAAAACTTGAGACAATAACAGTGTGTCCTCGGCTGAACTTAACCCCGTGCTGGAAAGCATGCAGAAAGAAAAGCGCAACGTTGCGCTGAACTCGCTGCTTGCGGCGCTGGGGATCACCTTTCTTAAATTGATCGTCGGCGTCTCCACGCTGAGCCTGGGAATCCTTTCAGAGGCGGCCCACTCGGGCCTCGACCTTGTGGCCGCGCTGGTCACGCTGCTCTCTGTGCGCGTTTCAGATAAACCTGCCGACGCCGAACACCAATACGGCCACGGCAAAGTAGAGAATTTTTCTGCCTTTATTGAAACCGGTCTGCTTCTTCTCACCTGCGTCTGGATCGTATGGGAGGCCGTGCGTCGGCTCAGTGGACATCACAGCGTTCACATTCAGCCTTCGCTCGCCGCTTTTGGCGTGATGTTTCTTTCAATGCTGGTGGACTGGTGGCGCTCACGCAAGCTTCAGGTCATTGCCGATAAATATGACAGCCAGGCCCTGGAAGCGGACGCGCTCCACTTCAGCACCGATATTTTTTCCAGCGGGGTCGTCGCGCTTGGGCTGGGATTTGTCTGGGCAGGTGAGCACTGGCATATTGGATGGCTAACCAAAGCCGATGCCGTGGCCGCTCTGATGGTTTCTGCCGTGATCGTTTACGTGAGTTCGCGGCTGGCCCGCCGTACCATTGACGCGCTGCTGGACGCCGCACCCGCCGGCTATCGTGGACGCATCATGGACGCCGCTCTAAAAGTGAATGGCGTCATCGAAGTAGAGCGCGCGCGTATCCGCCGCGCCGGCAACCGCTACTTTGCCGATCTTACTGTTGGTCTGGCGCGCAACGTTACGTTCCAGCGCTCCGGCCAGGTGGTGGGCGAAATCACTCGCGCGGTGCACAGTATCCTTCCCCAGGCCGATGTGGTGATTCACTCCATCCCGCGAGAAACCGGCCACGAAAATATTTTTGACCGCATTCGCGGCGTAGCTTCGCGCAACAATTTCAGCGTGCATGATGTCAGCGTCCAGGACCTTGAAGGCCGGCTCCATGCGGAACTGCATCTGGAGCTTGACGAGAATCTGACTCTGAAAGACGCGCACGATGTGGTGACCGTTCTGGAAGCTGAAATCCGCAGTGACGTGCCGGAAATTTCCAGCATTCTCACGCATATTGAGAGCGAGCCTTCCACCATTGAATCCGGCAATACTGTGGTGCGGGATGCTGTGCTGGAGCAGAAGCTCAAGCCCGTGCTCCAGGAATTTCCTGGAGTGGTGGACATGCACGACGTGGAAATCAAGCGCGTCCGTGGTCGAGTCTATATGTCGTGCCACTGCACTATGTCAGACGATCTGCCGCTCTCGCGAGTGCATGAGGTTTCAACCGAGCTGGAAATCCGCTTCAAGCAGGCCGCACCGGAACTTTTCAAAGTGCTGATCCATCCCGAGCCACAGACGGACAACCGACGATAAAATTAGCCGCGAATTTCGCGAATAAACACGAATCAATTGAAGAATTCGCGCTCTTAATATGGCGCGTGCCAAACCTGAGCAGGAAAATCGGATCAATTAAGTTTACGGCACGTTTTACGACACAGTAACTAAACAATAACATGGTAACTTGTTGATTTGCATGGTGGGCGATCACGGACTCGAACCGTGGACCTCCTGCTTGTAAGGCAGGCGCTCTAACCAGCTGAGCTAATCGCCCTCGCGCGCGCGGTGGGGTCCTTGAAATTGGGATCGTTTAAAAATTGGCGCGCTTACGTGATATTCGCAGTATAGCGGCTGTAGCGGAATGGGGTCAAAAGTGTTTTCCCAAAGTGGAACTAAACATCGCTTGCAAAGGTGTTACCTAGGTTACTTCTGTTCTGATTTTGTAAGCGATTTCTTAGAATGGCCATGTTAAATTTGGGCTCCGAAGTATGGGAAAGTTGCGAAATGGCCATCTTGTTCGACAAGCTCCCTACCATCCTGGTATTGGCCGTCATGGTGGGCATTTTTGTGGCGCTGCGCCGGCATATTAAATCGCCGCGGCTACATCTGTGGATTGGGGCCTGGGTACTCATTTTTATCCACTTTTTTGTCCAGGTCTTTGAGCCAGCCGACGGCAATCTGAAGCCCTGGATGTTCATGGTTGATCTGGGCTGCCTTCAGCTTTCCGCTTTTTACTTTGTCGCTTCACTGACATCGTTCTTCGAAAACAGGCGAATGACATTCTGCCTGCTTACTTTGACCGGCGTGCCTGCTCTGGTTTACACCGCCGGATTGGCATACGAGCTGAATTGGCCCTGGCTCTACATTTCCTGCGCCGCCATTATTTTCTATGGAACGCCATTGTTCGTGGTGCTGCGCCGCAAGGTCCTTTCCACGTTTTTTATTTGGGCGCCCATCGTTGCCGTTACAGGAACTGTTGCCATAGTCAAGGCATGGCATTCGCACTACGATTTTGGTTTTCTGGCCATTCTTACCCTTGGCTTCGCATTTCCGGGATTTTTGTTTTACCGGCGTTATCCTCGATGGTCGCCCGGCGTTGTTACCAGTGCCGGAGGTTTTCTCCTGTGGGGCGCCGTATTTCCCATTGGACAAATGCTGGATGCGTGGGTGCCCAATCTCAAGGTCAATCCCGAGCTCTGGAATACGCCAAAATTCTTTGTCGCTTTTGGAATGATCCTCACGCTGTTGGAAGACAAATCAGAGTTTCTGCGCTCAGCGCGCCGCAGTGAACAAAAACTGAACCACCAGTTGCAGAAGTTCTCCGGCATCACGTCAAGGCTGCTGAGCGGTGTGGACGTAAATTCCGTGGGCAATGAAATCGCCGCCGCCATCAGGGAAACCAGCACGTTTGATCGTGTTGTGATTATTCTCAGCCACGACGGCAGAAACCTGTATTGCGCGGGACACGCCGGCTATGAAGGCGAAGCAAAAAATTTGATCGAACACAAATGCAATGAGGTCTGGAAGTTTGAGGACCTGGTGGAAGCCTGCACGGTGGGTCAGAGATTGGGTGAGAGATCGGTAATGCTGCGTCCGGAGCAAATGGAGAAATACGGGCAGGTACCAAGCGACGCACACTTTGTGCCGTCGGAGCATTGGGTGAAAGGGAACCAGGTGTTGGTCTCGCTGCGCTCCATGCGTGGTGCGCACGTGGGATGCATTGGCTTGAGCGATCCACGAGACGTAACGCGAGTGAATGCGGAAGAACTAACCAAGATCGAGCTATTGGCGGCCGATCTAGCGGTGACCGTGGACAATGCGGCTTTGCACCGCCAACTGGCGCGTGCGGAAAAGCTTGCAGCCATGGGACAGCTGGTTGCAGGTGTTGCCCACGAACTGAATAATCCGCTCACGTCCATTGTCGGATACACCGAGCTCATTAGTGACGACATTCCTGCAGGGCCGGCCCGACAGAAGCTGGACAAAATGTTGCGTGAAGCCCAGCGCATGAAACGCATCATAGAAAATCTGCTGCGGTTTGCTCGCCAGAATAGCCTGGCAAGGAAATCGGCAAATCTTGAAATGCTATTGCAAGACGTTCTGGCGCTGCGTGAGTACCATCTGCACAATCACGATATCGAAATCCAGTTAGAGATTGAGCCCGGTCTGCCTGCAGTGGCGCTCGATGAAGATCAGTTCAAGCAAATCCTGTTGAACCTGCTGAACAATTCTATTGACGCGCTGGAAGGATTTCCGCGGAAACGAATACGGATTGAGGCGAGCTGCAACAATGGCCGCGTGATGCTTTGCTTTGACGATAACGGCAACGGCTTCACCGACCTGAATCGCGTTTTCGATCCCTTCTACACCACCAAGCCTGTCGGCAAGGGCACCGGCCTGGGCCTGAGTATCTGTTATGGCATCGTAAAAGAGCATGGCGGAGAGATACACGCGGAAAATCTTGAACCGCATGGTGCGCGCATCGCTCTGGAATTGCCGGTTGAAGTGGTCACGTTTGCGGCAGAGCGCGTCTGATCACTCTGCACACGACCTCATTGGCGATTGTCCATCCCTGCTGACGGACAAGAATTCGCGGGCGAAACCGGACTACAGCCTTCGTCCGGGCTAAATGTTAAATCGCGAGTAAAGCATCATTCCCGCGATGAGAACAAACAATAGCGCAGAGCCCGCGCCGCACACTTTCACCCAGGGCTCAAGCCGGTTCATTTTTACGATCAAGTCCTGCTGCTCTTTAGCCATGTGGGCTTCAGAGTTTCCCAGGAACAGCTGGTCATCTTCGTGCATGGAAAGTGTGCTGCGATAGATCAGGAGAATAATCAGCACTACTGTTAAACCGGCCCAAAGAATAAGAAGAGGCGTCATCATGAAACACCACCTTGGATTTGGCCGATTCCGCTTACAGAGAGCCGCAACCGCGGTCGCGGCAAGGGTGTAGGTGGAACCATTATGGGAATTATAAGCCTGCCTGAGGTGGCAAAATCCAGTAATTTCGTGAGTTGCTGGATGGCGAATCCCAGCTAAATGGTAGAGGACGGCGGTTGAACGGCGAAAAAGCAGAGTAGGCAGAAAATTGTGCGACCGGAAATCCTATGCCTTCATCTAAAGCTAAGAAGCCCAATAGAATCAGCGGCAAACCATGTATAATAGGGCTGTACAGCCCGACGTCAGCTTCAAGGAGAGACAAACAAATGGCAACCACCACGACCCCCAACGTAGAAACCACTCCGAAATTGCCGGTGAATTTGACTCCGACAGCAGTGACCAAGGTGAAGGAGATCATGGGCCAGCAGAATCCGGTACCGGCAGGTTTGCGTATTGGCGTAGTCGGCGGCGGCTGCTCCGGTTTCTCCTACTCCATGTCATTTGAAAATGCACCGGGCGTCATGGATAAGGTCTATACCTTTGACGATCTAAAAGTTTACGTGGATGCGACCTCAGCCATGTATCTGAATGGCTGCGTCGTAGACTTTGTGGAAACGCTGGAAGCTTCCGGTTTCAAGTTTGAGAACCCGAACGTGAAGAGCACCTGCGGATGCGGGTCTTCCTTCAACGTGTAACGAAGTAGTTTTTTCGGAAAAGTTAAGCCTCGTCGGAAGACGGGGCTTTTGCTTTTTAGTGAGGAACCTGTGGAGGCGGCGCCGGAGTTCCTGTGGGCGTGGGCTGCACTGAGTTGTCCGGAGGATTTTGGGAGTTTGACGTCCCCGTGCTACCCGGAGCTCCCGTAGACCCAGTCGCTCCTTGCGCTCCCGATGATCCGGTGGCGCTGCCTGCCCGAGGGGCCGCCACGGTCACTCCAGTCCCGCCGCTCTGTTCCAGGCGCAAGTCATAAACGAAGTACCATTCGTCATACTCGTCTTTGTCGTTAAATTCCTTGATGGAGTGGCCCTTGCTGACGCTGGCAACGCCCATGATCTGCCCGCCGCCGACTGTCTGGCCATTTCCAATCCCTGTGGTGGTCAGTGATCCAAGCGATCCGGTGCCGCCAGTCTGAGTTCCGCCTGGTGGTGGGTTTTGTGTCTGGGTTAGGCCTGTTGGCGGTGGGCCAGCAGTAGGATTCGTGGTTGATCCCGATCCGCTGTTGAATAAACTTGGATTCTGGCCCCCGCCGCCGGAAAGCCCTGGGTTGGGCGCGGGGATCTTGATTTCAGCTTCACCCACGTGCACCATCTTCCAGTCGGACTCGCCGGTTACGGGGTCTACATATTTCTTGCGCAGGAACCGGATATGGTTGGTGTTCTCCAGCTGCTCAACTGAAACCGGATAGCGGCCGCCGTTTTTATGAACGAATCGCTTCACCGCAGTAGCGTAATCTTTTCCGCGATGCACCAGTTCCTCTTCTTTTCCGCGCTTGATCTGCTGGCCAATGCGCGGCGCCTCCATGGCGAGTGCAACAAGGATCAAAGTCATGGTTAGCATCAACGCCAGCAGCACATAGCCGGATTGCCGGGAATGGGAACGAACTGATTTCATACAACACATCTAAATTACTCGACTATTTGGCGGTTAACTGGATCGTCTGCCGATTGCTGTTGAGCACGTCTTCAATAATCACGTTGGTGTTATTGATCTGAATGACCTTGTATTTCCTCTCCACGATGTCACCTTGCCTGGCGACGAACACTTCACCTTCATCGTCAAGGAATATCCTTTTTGGCTCACTGCTCTTGCTGGCAAAGCCGTAAAACTTAAGCGGAATCGGCGGTGGAGGCGGAGTAGGAGTAGGCGTTGGCGGCATAGGTGGACCGATCATTTCCGTCCGTACTGGATTATCCACCTTCGCGATCTTTACTTCTTCCATTCGGAAGATATTTCGTCCACCCGCTTCATACTTTTTGTTCTGGCTGGCAGCCAGGATGTCTGTGCGCAATCTTGGGTCCAGGGTACTGTCGGAAATCGGCGCTGCGCTCGGCTTCTTTGATGACTGAGCTGCCTGTGTGGAAGTTGCGGGCGCAGGAGAAGCTGCGGAACTGGTGCCGAAATCTACAAAGTTGTAGATGCCCACCAGCAGCAGGACCGCCAGCAAGACGATCATGATCCGGAGCTGCTTCTTGTTTTCCGCGCCTATCTTCACGTTTAGGGTCCTTCTCCTCTATTGAATGCTTCCCGCCGCGCTGCTTGCTAGCTTTCCTTCAGAAATGCCTCAAATTTTATTTGCAGTGATACCACACCGCTTTCCACGCTGGTAAGGGCGATCTGATTGATGATGAATACGAACCTGTCCTGCTCCATGGCATTAATAAATTGCGCAACTTTGGAGTACTCGCCGGTCACGGTAGTATCAACGCCGATGCGCTGCACGTCAGGCAAGTCAACTTTATCTTTATCGGTGCTATGTTCCTGGTTATAGCGGATTCCGCCCTTGGCGGTTACGCCGGTCTCCTTCATCAACTTTTCCAGATGCTGGGAAATCTCGGAAAACTGGCTCGGCACTTTTTGCTCATAGAACTTCTTTACATCCACCCGGGTCTGGGCCAGTTTTTTGTCGATGCCAATTAGCGGAGTCACTTCACTGGTGAGCGCCTTCTTTTTTTGCTGCAAACTTTCTTCCTCGGCCGCCCTGGCAGAAGGACTTGATCCTGGCAGCAGCAGGTAGATAAGGAGCAACAAATTCACAGCGCCAAGCACCGAGAGGATCAAGGTAAACCGTTTTTTGGTTTTCTCCAGGTTGTTCATTTACAAGCCCTCGCGGTTGGCGTTGCGGCCCTGCATCGGCGCAGCGGGAGAGTAATAAGTCACGATTTCGAATTTATAGAGGGGGATATCATTCCTGCCTTGTGTCTGGGCGAGCTCATTGATGATTTGAGGACTGCGAAACCGATCTGATCGCTCCATCTTTTTCTGCAGTTCAAGTCCATTTTCGTGCGTATCGCCCATCACGGTAAGCGTGAGCTTGAGGCGGTTGTCTTTAGTTATTTCCGGCGTCACCGAACTCAAGAAGGCGCGGGCGGGCATGATTCTCTGAAGATCGTTGAACAACTGCGTCCAGGAAAGCTGGCGGCGATTGATCTGCCGGTTCCAGTAATTTTTCTGCGCGGTTACATCATGATTTTCCGGAAGGTTTGAGATTGCTTCCGCGCTCGCGCGTTCTTTTTCCAGATTGGCAATTTCAGCCTGCAATTGTTTGATCCGCTTGCCGGACTCGGAAGAATTAGAAAAATTTCTCCATGCCAGACCCATCAGCACCAACATAAGCAGCGCTGAGACAGCAATGGCTATGCTCCAGCGCACGTAAAACTGGCGCACATCTTCATACTTCTGCGAAGCGAGATTGATAGTTAGCCGCATTATCCCAGCAAAGCCCCCACAATTCCCGCCATGGTGGCCGGCGAAACATGTTCACCGCTCAAATTCTGCTCGGCGCCAAGTTCCGGGGCCAGTTCCTGCACCTGCGCACCGGTCTGCTGATGGAGCAGCGGACCAAGTTCCTCCAGCGGAGCGGTTCCGCCCACGTAGATTTTTTCGATATGCGCGGCAAAGGTATCTTCAAAAAAGACGATCGAAGGCAAAACAGCTTCAGACAAGTCAGCGGTGGAAAAAATGCCTCCATGCGGGTTGTCGAGAGTGCGCACCAGGCGCAACTCATGCCGTTCGACGGCCGTAATTGTGATGTTCATGGGATCCACTTTCAGGATTAGCGTTGGCCGTTCGCCATCCACAAGCCCCAGAGCCGCCAATGACGACGGCAGGACCACACCCGGTTCATATCCGATATCGCGGAACGCTTTTTCGTACTCTTCAATGATCTCCCGCGGCGATACCGCAACCGCTACCCTGACTATTCCATTGGAGCGCGTGATGTCATAAGAAAGCGTCGCCTGATCAACATCAAAGGGAAGTGATTTCCTGAGACGAAAACGAAGGACAGGTTCGATTTCATCGCGCCTGGTCGGCAGAGACTCAAAATCCAGCAGCATCATGCGAATCGCCACATCCGGCAATACCACAATTACATCTTTGGATTTCCCAGCCACCGCGCCCAGAGCGCCGCTCAATGCGGTGCGCAGTGCATCGGGGTTCAGAATATTAGGAACGGTCAACCCGGGCGCGATGGTGCCTTCATTGAACCGTCGCGAGGTGAAGACCTCCAGGCGTGATGTCTTCTCGGAAGCGCGGGCGGCGATCACCCCTTCCGAGGTGATTTCACACGCCAGCCGTGGCCTGACCGTTTTTTGTAGCGAACCTGACATTTTTATCTCGTAGTCTCGATGAATGTGACCTTATTTATTTCCTTCATCGTGGTCACGCCGGCCTTAACGCGGGCCAGCGCTGAATCGCGCAGAAACTTCATTCCTTCTTCGTGTGCGGCCTTGCGAATTTCAGATGATGGACGCTTTTCCAGAATCAGCTCGCGAATGCGGTCAGAGAGATCCAGCAGTTCATGGATTGCCGTCCGGCCATGATAACCGGTGCCGCCGCATTCAATGCAACCCGGTCCATCATAGAACCGCACGTCGCGCCATTCTGCGGGGGGCAAACCGAAACTCTCCAGCTCCTGGTCCGAATAACGTACTGGCGACTTGCAGTGCGTGCAAATCATTCGCACCAGCCGCTGTGCCAGCACGCAGTTCAGCGCCGACACAAAGTTGTATGG
>DATBVH010000328.1:0-6988 GCA_036515395.1 Candidatus Angelobacter sp. | reverse complement strand
ACCTGCGGCAGGCCGATGATTCCAGTTTTCATTGTTTTTGTCGCTTCGCTCCACACCGCTAAACATCAACGTGCTTGCAGTCTTGATTCTGCCCCTGTTGCAGCGGGCTCAGCGCGTGGGCGGCTTCGCCCTTCGTCCATTATTTCTTTTGTCGCTTCGCTCCAAACCGCCAATGTGACTCGTGTTTGTAAACTCTGTTCCGCGCCTGTTGCAGCGGGCTCGGCGCGTGGTCTGCCTCGCCCTTTTTATCTTCCTTTAGTTTTTTTGCTTCGCTCCAAACCCCCATCGAGGCTCGCGTTTGCAAAACTCTATTCCGCGCCCGATGCGGCGGGCTCGGCACGTGGTCGGCCTTGCCCTTTTGTAGCGGTTAGCAGCTAGCAATTAGCAAACTGCTAGTGCGTTGGAGTTCCTTATTGATTGTATCAAGTGAAATGTTTCGATTCGGAAGGCTGAGGCCAATTGCTATTTGCTATTTGCTAGTTACGATCTTCGAAGCGCCGCGCAGTCAAAATCACCACGCCAAGGCCAAGAAAAAGGACGCCGCCTTCAAGGCGCGTGGACCAGGCATGGAGACGGTCGAATTCGGCACGTAGAACACTAAATGGAGGGGTTGGAAAATCGCCAGTCTCCATTGTTGCACGCAATTGGCGCATACGGTACGTGATGCCGAATTGAGAAACCGCGGTCAACACCAACATCAAAAGGACAAAAATATGGGTTGCTCCGAAAAGCTTAAGCTTCGCGTGGTTGCGCAAGTTATAGAGAAGCGAGCAGGTCATGAAAACCAGACCAGAAATCAAGCCTAACCAATGAAGCTTGGTCAGGGTTACATTTACAACCTTGCCCGCCATTTGTGTAGTCGGCAACACTTGGAATAAGGTGGGCGCAAGGACGAACGTAAAAAAAACAATTCCACCGATCCACACGATCAGCGTCAGCAGCATGAGAAATCTCAGGAAAGACATTCAGGAGAAGTATAGCGATTCTCAATCCCGAACGAAGTGAGGGATCCAAATCTTATCTGCTGTGGAGCGCAGCCGCCCTCGGCTTGCGAGTATGGGGAATCCCTATCGTATCTGAGTCTTGAAAGAAACTGCGCTCGGAACTTCGGAAAAAGCTAGAGGGCTCCCTCACCCGCTCTGCGGGATTCGGGATTTCAGAAGAAGCTATACCGGAACAGCCACCGACTGAATGATGTCGCGAAGAATATTGTCGCCCTGATCTGACTTCTTCAGCGTGGAAGAGTAGCGGGCATTGACCACCACACGATGGGAGAACACCGGCACCACCAGTTGCTTGAAGTCGGCGGGCGTGGCAAAGCGACGGCCTTCAAGGTACGCCATGGCCTGCGCGGCGCGGTAGAGCATGAGCGATCCGCGCGGCGAAACACCCAGTGAAAGCGTTTCAATCTCGCGCGTCTTTCGGACGATAGCCAGCGCGTAGTCCACCAGCGAATCGTCGACTTTCACCTGCGTGACTTCATCCTGCATGGCAATAATATCGGCACCGGTCGCAACAGGCTTTACTGAGTCCAGACAGGCAGCGCCCGCTTCAGAGCGCAGAATCTCGCGCTCATTATTGCCCTGTGGGTAGCCCATGCGGACGCGCAGCAGGAAACGGTCAAGTTGCGATTCCGGCAGGGGATACGTGCCATGGTGCTCAATGGGGTTCTGCGTTGCGATCACAAGAAAAGGCTGCGGCAGCGGATGGGAATTGCCGTCCATGGTGACCTGGCCTTCATTCATCGCTTCCAGCAGGGCGGATTGTGTCTTGGGCGTGGTGCGGTTGATCTCATCGGCCAGCAGGACGTTGGTAAAAATTGGGCCGGGCTTGAATTCGAACTGGCTTTCCGAGGCGGAGAACACCGAGATTCCCAGCACGTCAGACGGCAGCATGTCACTGGTGAACTGGATGCGTTGAAAGCTGCAATCCAGCGCACGTGATAGAGCGTGCGCCAGCGTGGTCTTGCCGACGCCCGGGACGCCCTCAATCAGCAGGTGGCCGCGTGCGAGCACAGACACCAGGGCCAGGCGCAAAACTTCGTCATTGCCGCGAATGATCGTCTTCAGCGACTGCTCAATCGCAGCGGCTCTGGCGCTCGTGCTGCTGGCTGTAGAGTGAATTTGGGTGGAGGCCATCGGCTTGGATTCTATTGTATCGCTGTATCGCACAAGAATGTGGTCCGTTTCCGTACTACTATGCGGTGATTCTCCCGGTTGCTCAAGCAACGAAAGGGCTGATACTTATGCCCAAAGTAACCTGAGCGCAGTCCTAAGTAGATCGCATAGACGCGGAAAAATTGCACGCCATCGGAATCGAGGCCTGATTTGCACGCCAGACCACGCGCCACTTCTTGGGATTCTCATGGGCCGCGCTGATCAGCAGTCGTGTTCATAGGCTTTTTGATGTAATCTCGCCGCCATGAGTTTTCGGCGTCGCGATTCGAGTTGTTTTGTCCAACGGGAGGACGAGCAAGCCCCCGGTTTGCCGGGTCCCCAAGTTTCGCAACCCAAAGCTCCGCAAGCCAAGTTGCCGTCCCCTGCCGCGGATGAACAGCCGGATTTTGCTAACAGTCCTTTGCCTGCGGCCATGTTGGCCGTTGCGCATGATGATTCGCCGCAGAACCGACAAATGCTTTATCAAAGCATGTTGGATACCTGGTTTGTGGCGCCCACAAGAGAAGTGCCACCTGACAAGCCAGGATTCTCACCGGTTCCCGCGAATGTGGCGGACGCCTTGTCCCTGGAGCATGACTCCGCCGGCCAGCCAGTGGCTGTGGCGTTTACTGATGAGGAAGCGCTCCGCAATTGGAACACGAGTATCCCCTGGATCGCGCTGCAGGGAACTGCGTTCTTTCAGGCAGTGGCAAGCACAGACGCGGAAGAGATCGTAGTCAATCCTTATGAGCCGGAGAATCCTGCCTCAAAGATGATCCGCCCCGGAGGAAGGATAAAGCGCTGGGAATTTGAAGAGCTTGCCGCAGGCTGTATCCCGGTGGGCGATTCGAACGAGCAAGACGTGAACGCGCAAAGCGTTTTGGTGACGATGCCAAAGCAGATGCCCGCCCCGGAAATGTTCAACGCCATTGGCGAAGTGGCCCGCACTCTTCCTGAAATTGTGGGCATGTATTTCGGGCAGGTGATTTATCCCGATGGAGAACCGCACTGGACGATTGCTGTTGAGTTCGCAGCAGTGGCATCAGCCAAACAGATCAAACACATGATGACTGCCTTAGTGAAAGCGGCGCGACGTGTTTTTCCGAAAAGCGTCACAGCAGACTTGCTGCCCGCATCAACCGCTCTGGGACAATCGATCAAGACATCGGAGAAGAAGTTCTACAGCGCGGCCAAGTAAAATGCCGCCTCTCTTCAGGCGGCGAGTCAGCAAAAAGGCTGAGCGTCTGCCAGCGCTCTATCTTTGAAACTCCTCAGGCTGTCCCGTAAGCCTCTCAATCCGCTTGGCGATCGGCGGATGAGTCGAGAAAAGGTTCCCAATACTCGCAGCCGTGAGCGGCTGAATAATAAACAGATGCGCCGTGGAAGGCGAGGCTACCATGGGCACTCTTTTCGAGTATGCATCAAGTTTTTGCAGGGCGCGCGCCAGCGCATAAGGATTGTGAGTGATCCCAGCGCCCGTAGCGTCGGCTTCATATTCACGCGTGCGCGAAACCCATAGCTGAATCAACATGGCAGCAAAAGGGGCCAGGAGCAGCATAAGGATTCCGCCGCCGCGGTCGCGATCGCGACTGTCGCCGCCAAATCCGAACCACATGCCCATGCGTGCCAGCAGGGTGATTGCGCCGGCCAGTGTGGCGGCAATCGAGCTGGTGAGAATATCGCGGTTGCGCACATGGCCGAGCTCGTGCGCCAGAACGCCTTCCAATTCGTCATCATCCAAAAGCCTGAGAATTCCCTGCGTTACCGCAACGGAAGCATGCGCCGGGTTCCGCCCGGTGGCAAAAGCATTGGGTGAATCGGTGGGAATCACATAGAGCTTGGGCATCGGCAGGCCTGCTTTTTGCGTGAGCCGTTCCACCACTGAGTAGATACGCGGCAGCTCTTCACGGCTGACTGGCTGGGCACGGTACATGGCCAAAGCGATCTTGTCAGAGAAAAAGTACGAAATAAAATTCGTGATCCCAGCAATGACGAAGCCGAGAATCATTCCGTTTTGTCCGCCGAAATAATCTCCCACCCCAATAGCCAAAAGGGTAAGCAGCGTCAGCAGAAAAACCGTTTTCAAGTTGTTCATACTTAAGTAGATGATAAATACTGCGGCAGGATTCCAAAAGCAGATATAGCCAAAGCCAACGCCGTCGCGACGAAATCCCTCGCTCCCCGATGCAATTTGTTAAGAGTCGTAAAGTTGCATATCAAATTTCCAAGTGTTTGAAAGTAAAGGGCAATATTTGCAAATCATTAAGAATTCTAATGATTTTCTAATGGATTGCTAACTGGGGATTGGGTACTCTCTCACAGGCCAATATCGTGATTGATAGGCTTCTGCTACGACAGGGCCACTTTTAACGGTACTTCCGGGCTTCCCTCCGCAAAGCGTGCCTCACGCGGAGAAGCAGTTCAATGTCTTGAAACTGAAAGTCTGCAACAACTTTAAGGAGCGCAGCTATGAGTCATAATGATGAAGGCTTTTTTCTATCAGAGAAAAGCTCAAAGGCACGTCTGCGGGAAGCCGAAAACGCACGGAAAAATCGTGCAGAGATTGTAAAGGCATTTTCGCAGGGAAAAGTCACCCGTCGCGAACTGGTGAAATGGGGACTGATTACAAGTGGCGGCCTTTTGGCTCCCATCCACGGCCTGAACCCGTTCGTTAACAGCGCGTACGCCAGCGGTCCCGGCGGAAACGCCGGTGTCATCGGACAGGCAAATGTTGGCAACGGCATTCCAACCGGCGCACCGCCCAGCCCGAAATTTGGAGTGCAGCCTTTCAGCACACCGATGCCGCGCTTTGATGTGATTGCCCGTGGCACTAACCCACTGGGTGGCGATCTGACGCCGGTTCCGACTGCCCAGGCCAACCAGACCCAGCAGCCTCTGGATCCAGCCTTGGTCAACGGCCAAACCGGACTCACAGGCCCGATTGAAGGCCGTCCGGGCGGACCAATCTGGGCGCATCAGGGTTTCAATGACCACGCGCCGCAGATCTCAATCGAGATGTCACAGGCTCAGGCGCAGGCGAACACGGTTTACAACCCCGGATGCTCTTCGGACCACAACTCCGGCATTGATCCGACTTCTTCGCTGCCGTTGAAGTTCCATCCCGGTTTCCCGACGCAGAATCCGAACTCGGTCTGGACCTTCAACGGAACCATTCCGCCGAAGTTGGTCATGGCCCGTTACGGCGAGCCGCTACTGTTCCGCCATCACAACCGGCTACCCGCCGATGTGACGCAGAACGGCGGCTTTGGACGCAACACCATCTCAACCCACGAGCACAATGGCCACCACGGTGCGGAGAATGACGGCTTTACCGGCGCGTTCTTCTTCCCCAACCAGTTCTATGATTATCACTGGCCGATCGTGCTGGCCGGCTTCCGCTCCTTCAACACTGACGCCACTGATCCCCGGGCCGGCAGCCCCGCTGACAACGGCGGGATCAACAAGGTCCCGGGCGACTGGCACGAGACGATGTCGACACACTGGTTCCACGATCATATGTTCACGTTCACTTCACAGAACGTGTACAAGGGCAATGCTGCGATGTTCAACATCTACAGCTCGCTCGATCGTGGCGATGAAACCGTGAATGACGGCGTAAATCTGCGCCTGCCTAGCGGTTCATCCAATGGCAAAGGCTGGGGCAACCTGGACTATGACGTCAACTTGATGTTCAACGAGAAGGCCTTTGATGCAAACGGCCAGCTCTTCATGGATATCTTCCAGTTTGACGGCTTCCTGGGCGACCTGATGTGTGTGAACCTGACCTACAAACCGTTCTTTGAAGTCGAGCGGCGCAAGTATCGCTTCCGCATTCTGAATGCCAGCGTGTCGCGCTTCTTCAAGTACGGCCTGTCTGACGGATCGCCGATGATCCAGATCGCCAATGACGGCAACCTGCTCCCCAATCCTGTGGTGCAGACCGTCTCTGACGAGCAGGGCATCGCCGAGCGCTATGACTGGGTGATTGACTTCTCTCGCTACAACATTGGCGACAAAGTCTGGATGGTGAACGTGTGCGAACACACCAACGGAAAGAAACCTGCAGCCGATCTCACGATCGCTCAGGCCCTTTCTGGAACGTCACTTGATCCTTGCGTTGGAAAGTTCCTGGAGTTCCGCATTGTGCGTGACCCAGCGACTCCTGACGTAAGCCAGGTGCCGAGCGTCATGATCCCGAACCCGGACCTTTCGAGCATCCCGGTTTCGAGAACGCGCACCTTCAACTTCGGCAGCGGTGCTTCACAGCCTCTGTCCGCGAGTGATCCTGCGGCCTTCTCTACGGGCGCCGGCGGGCAGAAGGGTCCATGGGGCGTTTCCACCGACGGCGGTCCGCTACTCAATGCGAGCTGGGGCCGTGTTTCTGCGGCGCCGGGTTACGGCACGCGTGAGGTCTGGACGCTGCAGAACGGTGGCGGCGGCTGGGATCACCCGATCCACATCCACTTTGAAGAAGGCCAGATCCTGGCCCGGAACGGCAAGGCATCAAATGTTCCGGCTTGGGAGAAGGGCCGCAAGGATGTGTATCGCCTGCGTCCAGCGGGAAGCGTGACCATCACCATGCAGTTCCGCGACTGGGGTGGAATGTTCATGGAGCACTGCCACAACACAGTGCACGAGGACAACGCCATGCTGGTCCGTTGGGAAATCGATAACGGCGGCGCACCGTTCCTACGGCCGCTTCCGACACCGATCCCGGCTCCGACGGGCGTCACCTTCGTGGCACCTGACGACATCGCTCCGACTGCTTTCTAAAGCAGACAGAGTGCAACAAGAACAACCAGATTGGCGGCCTGCAGCGCAAGATGCGGGCC